>JANXSB010000385.1 GCA_025352865.1 Chthoniobacter sp.
CTGGCGAGGATGGCGTCCTCATCGAGCGGGCGGATGCTGCGGAGGTCGATGACTTCGGCGGAGATGTCGTGCTCGGCGGCGAGGAGTTCGGCGGCTTTCAGCGCGGTGAGGACTGCGCGACCGTGGGCGATGAGGGTGATGTCGGTACCTTCGCGCTTGATGTCCGCTTTGCCGAGGGGGATCAGGTATTCCTCTTCGGGGACTTCGCCTTTCTCGCCGTAGAGGAGGGTGTTCTCCATGAACATGACGGGGTCGTTGTCGCGGATGGCGGTTTTCATCAGGCCCTTGGCGTCGTAGGCGGTGGCGGCGCTGACGACTTTGAGGCCGGGGACGCTGGCGAGCATGTTTTCCGGCGTGTGGCTATGGGTGGCGCCGACATTGGTGCCGCCATTGGCGGGGCCGCGGATAACTATTGGGCAGTTGATAAGTCCGCCGGACATATAACGAATCTGGCCGGCGTTATTGATGATCTGATCCCAAGTGACTGTCGCGAAACTCCAGAACATCAGTTCCATGACGGGACGCAGGCCGAGCATGCTGGCTCCGATACCCATGCCGATAAAGGCGGCCTCGGAGATAGGTGTATCGACGACACGCTTGTCGCCGTACTTCTTCCACAGACCCTTGGTGACTTTGTAGGCTCCGTCGTATTGGGCGACCTCCTCGCCCATGAGGACGACGTTGGGGTCGCGTTCTATTTCTTCGGCGAAGGCTTGGTTAAGAGCGTCGCGGTATTCGATGAGTGGCATGTCTTGGATGCTAGCTAAGTCGTTATGTTAGTCCTATGTCTAGCTACATATCAGCTCGCGGAAGGCGGAGCTAACCAGCTAAGACTCGGGAGTTAGTTAGTCGTTGAAGAAGTGCTTGCCGGTGCGGCCGGCTTCGGTCTGGCGATCGACCTCGAAGTAAACGTCCTCGAAGATGCTGGCGTCGCTGGGGATTGGGCTTTCCTCGGCAAACTGCGCGCTGGCCTCGGCCTCGGCTTTTGCGGCGTCGCTGATTTCGGTGAATTGTTCCTCTGTGATGATGCGCTCTTCGATAAGCCGTTTTTTGAAGAGCTGGATGGGATCGTGGTCGCGCTTGTAGGTCTCGATTTCCTCCTCGGGGCGATAGCCCCCCTTGTGTTTCGCATCCGCGACCGAGTGGCCGTAGTAACGATAGGTGTCGAACTCAAGGATGGTCGGCTTTGACTCATTATGTGCATGGTCAATAGCCTTCTGTGTTACCGCACGGACTTCGTAGAGGTCTTCGCCATTGGCCTGCGCCCACTCGATGCAAAAAGCCTCGCCGCGTTGGGCGAGGCAATCTTTGAAGACGGACGAGCGGTCGAGGCTGGTGCCCATCGAGTAGCCGTTGTTTTCAATAATGTAGATGACGGGCAGCTCAAATAGGGCGGCCATGTTGAGCGACTCGTAGAAGCAGCCTTGGTTGACCGCGCCGTCGCCGAGAAAGCACATGGCGGCACCTTTGAGCCCTTTGTATTTCAACCCATACGCCAGCCCGAGCCCGAGCGGGGTCTGGCCGCCGACGATACCGTGTCCGCCCCAGTAGTTCTTGTCCGGCGCGAAGAAGTGCATGGAGCCGCCCTTACCTTTGGAACAGCCGGTGGCTTTGCCGTAAAGCTCGGCCATGCACTCGTTCATGCCCATGCCGACGGCGAGGGCGTGGCCGTGGTCGCGGTAGGCGGTGATGACGTGGTCGTCGTCGCCCATGAGGGAGCAGGTGCCGACGGCGACGGATTCCTGGCCGATGTAGAGGTGGAGGAAGCCGCCCATTTTGCCGCCGTTGTATTGCTTGAGCGCCTGCTGCTCGAAGCGGCGCACGCGGAGCATTTCGCGCAGGAGGCGGATTTTGTCCTCGGCGGTGAGGCTTTTGTTGATGGGGGCGAGAGCGTGGTCGGTGGTCTTAATGGCGGTGCTCATAAAAGGTGTCGGCGCAAACGGCGGGTGAGTATTAGCGGCGGGTCGCGTTTCTCGCAATAGCCAACACGCCCGAGTCGCAAATTCCACGCCGGGTGTTTCCGGATTCGGAAAAGCGGAGCGTGTTTTTTCGGTCAAGCCGGTATGAGGCCGAGGTGCTGGCCGATTTGGCGGCGGAGGTCGCGCTGGATAGTTTCGACGCGAAGGTTGGCGTTGATGACGGTGAAGGCGTTGTCTTTCGCTAGGGTCTGAAACTCGGTGGCGAGGAGGCGCTGGTATTTGATGAAGCTGTCGAACATGTCGCGCGAGAGGCCGAGGTCCATGCCGCTCTCCCAGTAATCGAGGGTGGGGTTTTTTTGGAAGTTGCGCTCGACGAGCTGGCGTGCTCCAACGCGGAAATAGAAGATGGCATCGGGGACGAGGGCGGGGCTGTAGAGATTGCGCACCCATCCGCGGTCGGCTCCGCGGACGACGTCGCGCGCCATGAGCGTGTAAATGTAGCGGTCGGCGAGGACGATCAGCCCGGCGCGGAGGGCTGGGATGATTTCATGGACGAGCTGGTCGAAGAAATCAGTGGCGTAGAATAGTGATAAAGTAGTGTGGGTGAGGATGTTGCCTTGCTTTGCGTCCTCCAGTTCCTCGGCCACAAGATTGGACCGCCGGAGGCCCATGTGCCGGACGGCAAAGCCATTGGCTTCGAGCCACTGACTGAGTTGGGCGATTTGGGTGGAGCGTCCGGAGCCGTCCGCCCCCTCGATGGCGAAGAGCTTGCCGGAAAACTTTGCGTCCCGGACTTCAGGGAGGGGGCGGCCGAAGAATGGCTGGTCTTTGCGGGGCATCGGTGGGTCAAAAATTGGACGGTTTCACTTTCGCCTCCGGTAGGCTGGAAGGTCGATTTTTTCCCGGATGATCTGCCGGACTTTGGCCTGCTGAATGTGGATTTCCTCTGTGGCGTCGATGACCGTGAAACCGCAGTGATCGTGCATGGCTTCGTATTCGGCATGCACTTTGCCCTGAAAGATGCGGAAGCTCTCGTAAGGATCGGCACTCCAGCCCATGTCGAGGCCGGCTTCGTGGTATTTAAGGGCGGGGCGTCCTTCGAGGATGCGGTTCAGCGAGATTTCGAGCGGGACGCGAAAGTAAAAGGTGATGTCCGGGTCGACGGCGAAATTGTAGAGTTCGGCAACCCAGTCGCGATCGACGCCGCGGACGGCATCGCGCGCGAGTGCGGTGAAAAGGTAGCGGTCGGCGAGGACGATGTAGCCAGCGCGGAGGAGCGGGAGGATCTGGCGTTCATAGCGGTCGGCGAAATCCGTGGCGTGAATGAGCGAGAACGTTGTCGGGGTGAGAAGCTGGCTCTTTTTACCTTTGGTGGTGGACTTTTTGACAAGGATGGAAGAGTTCCACTGGGTAAAAAAAACGCGATAACCTTCGAGTTCGAGCCAGCGTTTGACGAGGTATATCTGGGTGGACTTGCCTGAGCCATCGAGACCCTCGACAGCGATGAGTTTGCCGGTGTAATTGCGTTTTTTTGCGACCACGGGGAGGATTGTTGCGACTCGGCGACGGATTGCAATGGAAATTCCCTTGGCCTCCAGCCACATTGTCAAGATAGTGAACTCCAAATACTTACATATCTACGATGGAACCTGAAAAGCACACCGACTTTACCTCATTGATCGAGTCGGCCCGGCTGGTTCGGGAGCATGCTTACGTGCCGTACTCGCATTTCGCGGTGGGTGCGGCTTTGCGGACAAAGGGTGGGCGCATCTTCACGGGATGCAACGTCGAGAACCTGTCGTTTGGATTGACGATCTGCGCGGAGAGGGTCGCGGTAGGGGCGGCGGTGGCGGCGGGGGAACGGGATTTTGAGGCACTGGCTGTGGTGGCCGATTCCAAGGAGCCCGTGACGCCTTGCGGGGCTTGTCGGCAGGTGCTGGCGGAGTTTTCGACGACACTGCCCGTCTGCTCGGCGAATTTGGAGGGAGCGGTGTATGAATCGAGCATCGCAGAACTCCTCCCGCGCGCAAAAGAAGGCATCTTGGGAACCTAGCTGTTCCACGTAGAACACCATGTTCGTGTATCCCAAAAAGTACGATGTCATCGTCATCGGTGCGGGGCACGCCGGGATCGAGGCCGCCATGGCTTCCGCCCGGCTCGGCTGCCAGACACTGATGCTGACGCAGAATCTCGATTCCGTTGGGCAAATGTCCTGCAATCCGGCAATCGGTGGCCAGGCGAAAGGGCAGATCGTCCGTGAGATCGACGCACTCGGCGGAGTGATGGGCTTGAATACGGACGCCACGAGCATCCAGTTTCGCATGCTGAACGCCACGAAAGGCCCCAGCGTGCGCTCCCCGCGAGCGCAATGCGACAAGAAGGCGTATCAGTTTCGAGCCAAAGCCACGCTGGAGCGGCAGGAGGGACTCCACTTGAAACAAGGCAACGTGGTGCGAATCCTCGTGGATGAAGGGGGCGCTTGTGGGGTGGAGACAAACCTAGGCATGCGTTTGGAAGGGCGAGCCGTTGTGATTACGACAGGAACTTTTATGCGCGGGCTGCTGCATGTCGGTCTGCAAAATCAGCCTGGCGGACGGATGGGAGACAATTTTTCAACGCTGAGCGACAGTCTCAAGGAGTTGGGATTTCAAGTCGGACGCTTCAAGACCGGGACGCCATGCCGACTGCATGGGAAGACGATTGATTTTAGGAAGTGCCAAAGGCAGGACGGTGACTATCCCGCCCTCCCCTTTTCCTACATGCCCGAGGAGTTGGCCGACGAAAAGCACGACATTTTCTCCCTGAACTACTGGCGCGATGGTGTGTTCCATGTGGAACAGCTCCCCTGCTGGATCACACATACCAACAGTCAGACCCACGATTTCATCCGTGCGAATCTCGACAAATCTCCGCTTTACGCGGGTAAGATCGAAGGGGTCGGCCCGCGCTATTGCCCTTCCATCGAGGACAAAGTTGTCAAGTTTTCCGAGAAGACATCCCATCAAATCTTCCTCGAACCGGAGGGGCGTCACACAGAGGAGTATTACGTCAATGGGGTTTCCACCAGCCTCCCGATGGAGGTGCAATACGCATTCATCCGCACGATCCCCGGTTTGGAAAACGCCGAGATCATGCGCCCCGGCTACGCCGTCGAATACGACTATTGCCCGCCGACGCAGCTCAACCATTCCCTGGAAACCCAGCGTGTTCCCAGCCTCTATTTCGCAGGACAGATCAACGGCACCTCTGGCTACGAGGAAGCCGGAGCGCAAGGCTTGGTGGCCGGGGCGAACGCGGCTCTCAAGATATTGGGGAAGCCCCCGCTCCATCTTTCCCGTGCCGATGCGTATATTGGGGTGCTGATCGACGACCTGGTGACCAAAGGCACGCCCGAACCCTACCGGATGTTCACCAGCCGCGCCGAGTACCGGCTCGTCCTTCGGCAGGACAACGCCGACTTCCGCCTCACTCCCCTCGCCTATGCCTGCGGGCTGGCGAGCGCGTCGCGTCACGAACAGACCCAGCGAAAAATCGCCGATCTCGCGCGGTTGAGATCATTCGCCGAGTCCACCCGCTTCGGCGACGTCCGCCTAGCGCAATGGCTGCGCAGGCCCGAAAGTTCGGTCGCCCAGATCCCTGAGTCGCTACGGAACGGATTTTCTGCTGATTGCTGGGAAGCCTTGGCGATTGAGATCAAATACGCTGGCTACATCAGCCGTCAGAACGCGGCCATCGGGAAGCTCCAGGCGAGTGAGGAAAAGCGGATTCCTCCGCAGCTCGATTTCAACACCCTGCCCGGTCTCCGCGCCGAGACGCGCCAAAAACTCTCTCTCGTCCGCCCCGAAACTCTCGGTCAGGCTGCCCGCATCAGCGGCATCACCCCGGCCGATCTAGCGCTTCTCTCCGTCCTCATTACGCGCCCGTTCTCGGCAGTGCCTTGATCCGGCGCGGTTTTATAGCCCCGTAAAATACCGGATCATCCCCACGGCGACGCCTGCCAGAATGACGGGAATTACCCCCCATTTCCAGCGGACAAGGCCGATGAAACCGACGCAGACCAAGACCAGACTGAGCCATTCGACCTTGGCCCTCCCGATCCACAGCACCTCTGCGCCAAACCGAACTGCGAGACTCGCAATCACCCCCACGACTGCCGCCGTGATCGCGGAAAGCGCCGCACTTAGAGCCGGCACTCGCCGCAGCCGCTCGATGTATGATGCACCGAGAAAAACCCAGATAAAGCACGGCACAAAAGTCACTCAAGTCGTCAGGAGCGCGCCGAGCGTGGCCGCGGTCAACGGTGCGAGCCCGCCGGGATGCTGCCACGCTCCTACAAATCCCACAAACTGAAGCACCATGATCAGCGGTCCCGGCGGCGTCTCGGCCAGGCCGAGCCCGTCGAACATCTGACCTGGCGCGAGCCAGCCGAAATCCCAGACCGCCTCCTGCGCCACGTAAGGCAGCACGGCGTAAGCCCCGCCGAAGGTGACGACCGCCGCTTTGCTGAAAAACAAGCCTTCCTGAAAAAGCATCTCTTTCCAGCCGAGCCACATTCCGACGGCGAGCACCGGCACCCACCAAAGCAGCCCGCCGATGAGGATGATCCTTGCAACCCTTCCGAATGACGCCATTCCAACCCGATCAGGGGTTTTCTCATGCGCAGCGGATGAACGATCTGGTTCATCCGCCGATTCTTTACCAAGCACGATGAATTTCCGCGGCCACCACCGGGAGCCGAGAAAGCCGATGAGTCCGGTACCAAAAATAATAATCGGAAACGACAGTTTGTGCATTATAAGCAACATAAACGACGCGATAGCCATGCCGGCCATGATCTCATTCTTCACCACCTTTTTCCCGATCCGTACCGCAGCGGCGGCGACGATTGCCAGCACCGCCAGTTTGAGCACCGCCAATACGCCCGCCGCCACGGGCCACGCGCCAAAGGTCACATACGCGTAGCTCAGCGCCCAAAGAATCACCGCCGACGGCAGCACGAAAAGCCCCCCTGCGACGATCCCGCCGTGCAGCAGCCAGCCGGCATAGATCGCGAGTTGCTGCGCCTCGGGGCCCGGCAGCTGCATGCAAAAATTCAGCGCTTGCAGAAACCGCCCCTCGCTGATCCAGCGCCGTCTTTCCACCAGCTCCTCGTGCATGATCGCGATCTGCCCCGCCGGCCCGCCGAAGCTGATGAAACCTAGCTTCAGCCAGAATCGGAATGCCTCGCCGAAAGTCGGGTGTTGCGGAGGCGAGGCGGTAGCGATGGTCGGCACCCGGGAATCGCTAGCAGCTTGCCACGGCCCGTGCGAGCCCGTCGAGCAGGCGAGACCAATCTTTCATCCTTGGTTTCCCAGCCGCTGCTGAAACGCAGCGCCCGTGACGCTTCGCCCGCGCCGAAACTCATCGCTGAGAGGACATGCGAAATCTGCTCCTTCCCGCTCGCGCAGGCGGAGCCCGTCGAGACGGCAAAGCCCAGCCGGTCCAGCTTCACCACCCAGCGCTGCCGGCAGTCGGGCAGCTCGGGCATGATCACGGACACTGTGTTCCAAAGCCGCTCCGTTGCCGGGCCGACGATTTGCACCGCCGGTAGCGCGCGCGCCAGCCGCTCTTCAAAACTCACCCGCATCGCGAGCCGTTGTTCCGCTTCACCATTCGACAGGGAATTCACCCGCTCCTCCAACGCCGCGATCATCGCGAGCACTCCGGCCACATTTTCCGTTCATGCACGCCGCCCGTCCTCTTGCGGTCCGCCGACAAACAGTGGATGAAACCTCCGCGGGCATTTTATGAAACCCACGCTCTGCGGTCCGCCGAGTTTATGATCGGAGCCGGTCATAAAATCGCAGCCACCCAACCCGCTCGCGGGCAGCTTTCCCACCCACTGCGCGGCGTCGCAGAAAAAACGGCACCGCATGCTCGCGGCACAGCGCCAGCGCCTCCCGCCACGGTTGCAGGACGCCGGTCTCGTTGTTCGCCGCCATCACCGCGACCAGTCCAGGACGCCTGTGTTTAAGCTCCTCCGCGAGCCATGCGATCTCCACTACGCCCTCGCGCGACACCGGGATCAAACGGTGCGCTTTCGGAAAATAGCGCCGCGCCGCCGCGAGCACGCATGGATGCTCGATCGCCGAAATCCACACTTCCTCCGCGCCCACCAGCACCGCGTGGTGCAGCACCGCATTGTTCGCCTCCGTCGTCCCGCTCGTCCACACTATCCCCGCCGCATCGCACCCAAGCCAGGCTCCGAGCCTCTTCCGAGCCTCTTCGATCGCCGCATCCGCCCTCGCTCCGAGGCGGTGCGGGCTGGATGGATTGCCAATGTAACGCTCCACAGCGCCCACCCATGCCGCGCGGGCGGCCGCGGAGACGGGGCATGTGGCGTTATGATCGAAGTAGAGCATATAATTCGCCGAAGCGCATCGGCCGCACAAAGCAGGGTTTGGTTGTCATCGGCAGGGACATTGCAGCGAAGAATACCGTCCCTCGCGTCCGCGACAATTCGATTCCCGTCCGACGGACGAGCGCGCTTGCGCCGCGCACTCCCGCCGCTACCGACGCGCCGTGTCCGTCCCAGCGTCCTCCTCATTTTACAAACGCTCCAACTTCGTCACCCACCTCCCGACAGACTGCCTCTACAGCCCATCGCATTTCTGGCTGCGCGAGATCGAGCCGGGCCACTGGCGCGTCGGTTTTACGAAATTTGCCACGCGGATGCTCGGCGAAATCGTCGAAGTGCAGTGGGAGAAAGCCGCCGCTGCGCCCGTAGCGAGCGGTGAGATCATCGGCTCGATCGAGGGATTCAAAGCGATCAGTGACATCTACTGCGTCGCCGATGGCCGCTTCGCCGGCGGCAATCCCACGCTCCGCGACGACATCGAACTCGTCAGCCGCGAGCCCTACGCCGCCGGCTGGCTTTACACCGTCGAGGCCGGCCCGATACGAAGTGTGTCGGGCTCGATGCCTACCGCGCGCTCCTCGACACCACCATCGACCGCATCCTCGAAAAACAGACCCACGAAGAATGAAATCCGAAATCCGAAATCCGAAGCCGAGCGAAGCGAGACGCCAAAGGGAAATGGGGCAATCCGAAACGGTTCAGGCCCGTTACATCATGCTTGGCGGCTTCCTCGGTGCGGGAAAAACGACCGCTGTCGCCGCGCTCGCGCAACATCTCACGGCCAAGGGCCTGCGCGTCGGCCTCATCACCAATGACCAGGGGAGCGAGCTCGTGGACACCGCGATGCTCCGCGCCCACGGCTTCGCGACCGAGGAAATTCCCGGCGGTTGTTTCTGCTGCCGCTTCAATTCCCTCGTCGATGCCGCGACAAAGCCGGATGTCTTCATCGCCGAGCCCGTCGGGAGCTGCACCGATCTCGTCGCCACCGTCACGTATCCGCTGCGCCGCATCTACGGCGCGCAGTTTGTCATCGCCCCGCTCAGCGTGCTCGTCGATCCCATCCGCGCCGAGCGCATCCTCGGGCTGGCGGAAGGGAAAAAGTTTTCCGACAAGGTGCTCTACATCTACCGCAAGCAGCTCGAGGAAGCCGACCTCATCGTCGTCACAAAAAGCGAGCTGTTGCCAGCGGAGCGGCTCCAGTCCTTGCTCGCGTGGCTGGCCGGGGAATTTCCGCACGCCGAAATTCTCGACGTTTCCGTCCGCGAAAACCGCGGCCTCGCCGATTGGTTCGCGCGCCTCGAAACCGGTGAGCAGCGCACCCGCGCGACGATGGAAGTGGACTACGAACTTTACGCCGAAAGCGAAGCGCTGCTCGGCTGGCTAAATGCCACCGTGCAGCTCGCGAGCGCCGACGGCTTCGACTCCGACGCCGTCCTCACGCAGCTCGCACGAGACATCCAAACGCGCCTCGCCGGAGCCGAGATCGCGCATTTGAAAATGACCCTCAGCCCCGACGGCGGCCTCGGCGACATCGCCGTCATCAATCTCGTCCGCAGTGATTTCGTCCCCGAGCTTTCGCTCCGGCTCGAAGCACCCGTCCCCGCCAGCCAGCTCATCATCAATTGCCGCGCCGAGGCTGATCCCGACTTGATTCGCGCGGCTGTGCGCGCCGCAGTCGCCGAGTTGCCCAAACACTTTCCCGGCCTCACCGCGCAGCTGATCACCTCGAATCCTTCCGCCCCGGCAAGCCCCAGCCCACGCACCGCGACATGGCACCGCGGTAGGGACGGCACGGAGTGCCATCCCTACCCCGCTTCCGTTGTCACCTTTTCCAGCGCAAGCAGGATGCGCTTGCGCTCCAGCCCGCCGCCGTAGCCGCCGAGCGATCCGTCAGCCGCAATGACGCGGTGGCACGGCACGATAATCGAAATCGGATTGTGTCCATTCGCCTGGCCCACCGCGCGGAAGGCACGCGGATTCCCGACGCGCTGCGCGAGATCGAGATAGCTGATCGTTTCGCCGTACGGAATCGCCCGCAGCGCCTGCCAGACGCGCATTTGGAACGGTGTGCCCACGGGGTCTAACGCGATTGAAAACTCTCGCCGCGCGCCCGCGAAGTATTCCTCCAGCTCCCGCTGTGCCGAACGCAGCGGCCCGGCATCTCGCATTGCGCCAGCCGGTCGGGTCGGTTCGTGGCGATGCTCTTGCATGAAGACCCCCGTGAGTGCTGTCGCTGTGCCGCGCAATTCTATCATGCCGATTGGCGACTTGAATTCCGTGAAATAAATCATCGTTCGGTTTCGGGGAGCGTCGGAAAACATGCCGCGACGATACGCACAAATCCGTCGGCTAAGCGCCCCTTATTTTTTCGCGGCATTGACACACCGCGCCCTCCCACCGCAGCTTCGCGCACCATGAATCCATCCCACTTCCCCACCACCTCCCGCCGCGCCTTTCTCAAAGCTGCCGGCAGCACCGCCGCCGTCTCCGCCCTCGCGGGCATCAAGATCCCCTTCGTCCACGCCGCCGAGAGCAGCACCATCGAAATAGCCCTCGTCGGCTGCGGCGGACGCGGCACCGGAGCGGCCGACAACGCCCTCTCCGTCTCCGGCCCACCGCTCAAACTCGTGGCCATGGCCGACGTCTCCAAAGGCCGGCTCGACGGCAGCCTCCAGAACCTCAAGACCCAGCACGCCGACAAAATCGACGTGCCCGCCGAGCGCCAGTTCATCGGCTTCGACGGCTTCAAGCACGCCATGGATGCCTTGAAGCCCGGCGGCGTCGCGATTTTCACCACGCCCCTTGCTTTCCGCTGGGTGCATTTTCAGTACGCGATTGAAAAAGGGCTGAATGTTTTCATGGAAAAGCCGCTCATCGCCGACGCCGCGAGCGCGCGAAAGATGTACGCCCTCGCCGAGGAGTCGGAGAAGAAGAATTTGAAAGTCGGCGTGGGCCTCATGTCGCGTCACAGCAAATCGCTCCAGGAACTTCACAGCCGCATTCAGGATGGCGAAATCGGTGAAATCATCCTCATGCGCGGCTATCGGATGTCCGGGCCGCTGGCGTCCGCTTTTTCCGAAAAGTGGCCGGGCACCGGGAGCGAACTGCTCTGGCAGATCAGCCGTTTCCACAGCTTCCTCTGGGCGAGCGGCGGTTGTTTCAGCGACTTCTACATCCATCACATCGATCATTGCTGCTGGATGAAAAATGCCTGGCCCGTCAAAGCCCAGGCGGTGGGCGGACGCCATTACCGCTACAACTATGTGGATCAGAATTTCGACAGTTATGGGGTCGAATACACCTTTGCCGACAACACCAAATTCCTCATGGATGGACGCTGCATGGTGGGCGCGGTGCCCATGTACAACAGCTTCGCCCACGGGAGCAAAGGGCTGGCGATTATCTCGAAGAGCGGCGACTGCGGAACGCCTTCCAGCACCTACAAAGGCCAGAGCCCGGACAAGGAAAACCTCATCTGGCAGAGCAGCGACACTTCCGCTCCCTATCAAAATGAGTGGGACGAACTGGTCTCCGCGATTCGCAACGACACGCCCTACAATGAAGTCAAACGCGGCGTGGATGCCAGCGTCGCCACCTCCATGGGCCGCATGGCCGCGCACACCGGCCAGGAGATCACCTTGGAGGACTTCATGGCCTGCGAAGACGTCTTTGCCCCCGGCGTGGAAAAGCTCACCCTCGACAGCCCCGCCTTTCTCCCCTGCGACGCCGAAGGCAAGTACCCCGTCCCCCAGCCCGGCATCCTCAAGAAAAGCGAATACGCCATCCCCAAGCCCGCCTGACAGGCTCTTCGCGGGGAAACCGCGAGGCGAAACTAAGGAAACGCTGATTTAATTGCCGTCTGCTGTAGAAAAGGAAAGTCAACGAGGCGCAGGCGTTGGCTTCGACGTCGACGCCGATAGATGCTGCGGTGCCGGGCTCGAAGGACACGCTCTCGCGCCGGCCGAGTCTGGCCGTGGACAGCGCGGCGGTGAGAGCGATGGCGGCGATGGTGTGTTTTAGAAATAGGCGGCGTGGTTACATGATTGGTTCGCTGCGTATCATCGGGCGTTTCGTTGCGCGAGGGCGGCGACTTCATCGGTGGTGAGGGCGCGTTGGTAGATGCGGATTTCGTCGAAGGAGCCGATGAAGGGTTTGCCTTGGAGTTGATTGCTCACGCCGAGCGAGAGGCGGTCGGTGCTGCCTTTCTCGGGGCCGGGGCCGGTGGCGGCGAGTTGGGCATCGAGGTGAATTTGCATGGCGCGTTTGCCGCCGGATTGGTTCCAGACGAAAGCGACGTGATGCCACTGGCCGTCGTCGAGGCGCGCGGTGTCGGGCGGTGCGGCCATGGGCCAGCCGCCGAAGTTGATTTGCGGGTGGCCGTCTTTGAGCGTGAGGTCGAAAGTGCCGACCATCACGGGCTGCGTGCGCTGTTTGGTGCGGAGCCAAAAAGCCACGGTGAAATCGCCCGCGATTTTTGCGCCGGGGAGATTTACGCGCAGGCCGGGTTCGGCAAATTCCATTGCGCCTCCGCGGATGCCACCGGTGGGTTGCCAGCGCGGGACGGGCGGATTCATGAAGTCCTCGAACGCCGCGTGGGCGCTGCCGATGCTGTCGTGGATGGTGCGGCCTGCGGCTTCGTCGAGCAGGTAGGCGGCGGCGAGGCCATCGGGCACGGACAGCACGCTGCCGATAGTGACGGCTCCGGCGGTGCCATCGCCGCGATAGTCGGCGGAAGGCTCCAGCTCGATTTTGCGCGGGCCATTTTCCACGGACACGGCGGCGCTGGCGGTGAGCGCGGCGGCGGGGATGGTGACTTGCGCGGCGGTGGTCACCGCATCGGTGCCGGTCTGGCGGAAGCGCACGGTGAGCGGCTTCGGCTGCTTGGCGGCGAGGGTGAAAATGGCGGACGCTTTCTCCGCAGTGACACGCACGATGGGGCCGAC
Source organism: Chthoniobacter sp. (assembly GCA_025352865.1). Classification (GTDB taxonomy): domain Bacteria; phylum Verrucomicrobiota; class Verrucomicrobiia; order Chthoniobacterales; family Chthoniobacteraceae; genus Chthoniobacter. Next base: position 13,260 of record JANXSB010000385.1, read on the forward strand.
GGGTGCGGCGTCGGCGTGGAGATTTGTCGTGGGGACGCGCTTCCATTCCTTCGTGTTGCTGGCCCACGAGAGGGCGAACTCCGGCTTCGTGATGCCGGGCGAGGCGTATTCGATTTTCACGTCGTAGCTGTGTCCGGCGATGAGGCGGACGGGCGCGGATTCAAAGCGCGTGTCGTCGGCGATGAGCACGTCGTTCAGCCAGACTCGCGCGGAGCCTGCGCCCGCTTTCCACCACTGCGCTTGGATGAATGAGGAGTCGGTCGTTTGGTTGTAGATGCGGAACCAAAAGTCCTCGCTGAACGGCGCAACGATGCGCCCGGTCCAGCGCACGCTGAATGGCTCGGCGGCGGCGACTCCTTCGCACGGCCCGGCGGCCCAGCTCGCCACGCGCTTGTCCCCGTCACCGCTCGTGAACCACAGCCGCGCATCCACGCGGCTGACGACGGGCGGCCCGGCGAAATCCTTGCTGCGAAAGTAAGTCGCCGCGAGTCCCGCGCCGTCCGGCACGGCGGCGGGCGGCGTTTGCTTCAGCTCGATTTTGCCCGATGCGCGAAACCAGTTCTCCCAGCCCCTCACGCGGAAAACAGCGGCGCGTCCCGACGCGCGAGGAATCCACAGCACCGAGCCATCGGCCAGCTCGGCGACTGAGCCAGCACACTCCCAATCATCGCCCGCGAACATCCCGCTGAGGCCGCGCCCGGCGGGTTCGTAGGCCCAGTCGGGCAAATCATTTTTGTGACGGTCGAGGAAAAATCCGGCGAACAAACCGTCCTCCGTCCACGCCACCGCGCCGTAGTGATTGCGATTGCTCGCGATGATGCAGCCGTGCGCGACGCCGGGAAAATATCCCGGATGCCGCATCACTGCGGCGGCGGTCCTGCCGGGCGATTTTTGCTTCGAGACCGTCCACGCGGTGCCATCCGGCAGCGCCCGCAGCAGGCAGGAAGTGCCAATCGTATCCTCCGGCCACGTCAGCCCATGACGGTCCGTGAGCGCACCAATTTCCCCACGCACCGCGAGCGTCACGCCGCCGCGTGCATCGTGCCGCGTAGCGACCGCGCCGCCTTCCGTGCCGCGCAAATCGTCGGGCAACATCGCGCGGGAAAGTTCCAGCTTGCTCCAGTCCCACACCGGCGTCGCCGCGCCCGCCGCCGCCAAGTTCGGCAGCTTCGCATACGCCGAGCCTTTGAAATCAAACAGCATCCAGCGTTTGCCCGTGTAGCAGTAATTTTTCGCGCCTTGGAAACCGATGAAGACGTTCAGATTCTCATCGAACGCGCAGTAGCGCCCGTGCATCAGCGCGGCGGAATTGTGAAAACGAAACTCGTCCGCATCCAGCTCGCCATTTCCGTTCGTGTCCGACCAAGTGAACGCGTCGCTGCCGATGTCATCGTAAGTCAGCGCGGCCTTTCCCATCGCCGCATTGATGGCCGCGTTCTTGAAATTTTTCGCATCCCACCGCTTGTGCGAAGCCAGCGCGACCGGCACCAATTTTCCCGCCCCCGCGTCCACGCGCAGCAGCGCCGCCGGGCTTTCGTGAATGAGATAAGTGCCGCCCGCATGACGCCGCACGCGCCACACGGGGAACTCGCCAATGGCAGGGAAAAGCCCATCGGCAAAGCCGCTCTCCGGCATCGAGTAGGTGTGCGTGACGCGCACCGCGCCGCTCTCCAAATCAAGCGCCACCATCGCCATCGTCGTGTAACTCGCCTCATACCACAGCTCGCCCGGAGCCGACGCATCCACGCTCGTCACGGAAAAAAACGGCGAGCCGCCGAGCCATTCCTTCACCACAGCGCCCTGCTCATTCACATGCACGATGCGGCGCAGATGGTCGCTCTCCACCGCATAGAAACCGCCCGCGCCATCGCACCGCAGATGCGACACATCGCGGAAATCGGTCGCCACATACGCGCCATCCGCACGACCGCCGAGCCGACCGAAATCGCCGAGCGATTTCCCATCGAGCGCGAACCGCCGCACCCGCTGGTCCGCCCTGCCTTCCCCCACAAAAAACTCCCGCCGCGCGCGGTCGAAATCGAACGTCACCGGAGCCGCCAGCACGCCTGCCCCGATGATTTTTGAAATCGCCCCATTCGCCGCGACCGACACCAACTCCGCGCCGCTCAACACAAACACCGCACCCTTTTCCCCCGTCACAACAGCCCTCGGCTGCGACACCGCGACCTCGCGCAACACCGCGCCTGTCGTCGGCTCCAGCCATCGCAACACGCCGTGCTCGCGATACGCCACGACGAGCTTGTCGCCATCCGCGCCGAGCTTGATTCCGTAGCTGCTCACCGCGTCGTCGCAGCCGGGGCGCGTGTCGCCGGGCCACAGCAAATCGAGCGGCTTGCCGTCGTCGCGTCCTGTCGCCGCATCCACGCGCTGGAGTTCCGCATTCCAACCGAGCACGAAAAGTTTTCCTCCCATCTCCACCATGTCCACCGGCCCTTTTGTCTGCCACCCGCGCGTCCACAGCACCGGCCCGTTTTCCGAGCCGAGCTTCATCAAAACCGGCGGCCCCTCGGAATTGCGGCTGCCGTGATACAACGTCCCGCCCGCGCCCACGACCACCGACGACGGCCCCTGATGACTCCCCACCGTCCACACCCACGGCTCCGCCGCATTGATGGGCGTCTGCCCCACGACCGCGACGTAATCCGCCTCCAACCCATCATTCAACAGCAACCGCCATTCATAAGCGCCGACGGGCATCGCCTTGCCGAGACGATCCAGCCCATCCCAATTCAGCTCATGCTTTCCCGCCGCGTGCGACTCTCCCGCGAGCAGCGTCCGCACCTGCCGACCTTGAGCATCATAAACCGCGAGGGAAACCTTCCCCGCACGAGGCAGCGTGTAGTGGATGACTTCCGCATCTGCGACGCTCGCCGACAGCAGGAGTGAGGTGAAAATGGAGATGAGGCTTTTCAAGGTAGTGTGAAATCGGTGAGTGCCGACGGCACATGGAAATCGGGCTTTTTCGGAGCAGGGCGCACCCAGCTCAGCCAGTTGTCGTCCGCGTCGCCGTGCGTGCGTTGCTCGCTGCCGTAAAATTCCGCGCGGAAAAGTCCGGCGAGCACCGTGGAGCTTCACGTAGTCGGCGTCAATGTAGGTGGCGAAAGTGGTGATGTGCCGCACTCCGAGCTGGCGATACGCGGCGATGTCCGCGCGGCAGATGTCGGCTTTCCACGGGAGCTTTACCGCTGGGCGCGTCCATTTCGAGAAGAGCGAAACGTCGAGCCAGTATTCGAGCACCTGCGCCTGCTCGACGCCGAAGACAGCGAGGTTTGCCGCCAGAAAGTCGAGGTAGCCGCCGTTTGTCAGCGGATCGGGCGCGGCCCCGGCGGTCTTCGCCTCGCGCTCGCCGATGGGGTGCGCGTAGTCGCGGGCGATGGGCGCAAACTCCAGAAACACGCCCGGCTCCGGCTTCACCTGCACGGGCGCAGCGAGCGTGTGGCTGTAGCAAATGTGCGCGAGTGTAGCCTTCGCATCGTGAGTCCGCAGCGCGCGCAAAATGTGATTTTCCACCAGCAGCGCCTGCTCGCTCCCGGAGAAATCGCGGCACTTTTCGCACCGGCACCACTGCGCGCCGTCATCGGGCCAGTAGAAATGGCGGTGCGTCGTCGGACGGAAAATCTTCGCCCACTCAATGGCCTTCGCCGCGATGATGTCGAGCGCGGCGGCGGAGTGCG
>JANXSB010000391.1 GCA_025352865.1 Chthoniobacter sp.
CGAACGGCTCTCCTCGCGCGGCGATACGGGCAGCGCCACTTTTCTCCCCGAGTCGCTCTTCAGCATCCACGCGCTCATCATCCGCGAGCAGCTCGCCGCCGATGTCGCCACGCCCGATCCCGCCGTGCCGTATCCGCCGGAAAAACTCCGCGCCACCCTCACACTGCTCGACGCCGGCATCGCCGCCGTGCAGCTCAACAGTCCGGGCCACATGGTGTCGCTCGGCTATGACGCCGACTGGCTGCTTTATCGCGATCCCTTTTTTACGAAAATGGCCGAAGCCGACCACTGGGTGCTCGAACCACGCCTCGGTTTTTACCGCTACTACTACCGGCGGACGTGGCTGAAAAGGCCCGGCCCGATGCTTCGCAAAGTCGGCATTCAGCTCGGGCTTTTTTACAATCTCTCCTGCCCCGCGTACTGCAATCACGGCTGGGACATGAAGAAATATTACATGCGCGCCGACGAGCTTCTGCACGGCCCGGACGAGCAGGTGCCCATCGATGCGTGGCCGCCGGCACAGGCCTACCGCGCGTCTGTCGCGCAGCTCAAAGACCACACGACCGAAATCCCGGTGCGCAAAATCCTGCGCCTCACGCTCGACCGCCTCGGCAACTTCTACCTGCCCGGCCTCCTCGCCTACCTCGCCGCGCTGCCGTGGATTTGCTGGCGGGCCGAACGCCGCGCGCGCTTCGGTGTTTTCGCCGCCATCCTCGCCACCGGCTATGCCTTCAACTTTGGCAACAACCTCGGCATCGCCATCCTCCACACCCTCGAAGTCAGCCGCTACACCTACATCCAGTTCGCCACGACCGTGCTCACCGAAATGCTCACCGGCATTTTCCTCATCGAGGTGCTCTGCGGTCTTTTTTCCAAAACCCTCCGCCCCTCCGGCGCTCCGTCCGCGTGACGTTCGGCACCTCTCCCACAACCACCGAAATTTCCCGCGCCGAGCGCCGCTGGCTCGCGGGCCTTTTCCTCGTACTCCTCGGATTGCGCGTGCTCTACGCGCACAATCTGAATTTCAATTCCGACGAAGCGCAGCATCTCCACGTCGTCTGGGGCTGGGCGAACGGACAGCTCCAGTACCGCGAAGTTTTCGACAACCACACGCCGCTTTTCCACATGCTCTGCGCGCCGGTCTTCCGCCTCTTCGGCGAGACCGCGATGGTGATGATCTACATGCGGCTCGCGATGATCCCGCTCTTCGCCGCGTCGCTTTTTTTCGTCGTGAAAATCGGCGAGCGGCTGGCCACGCGGCGCGCGGGTTTGTGGGCTGCGGTCTTCATTGGCTTCGCGCCGTTTTTCTTTTTGAAAACCGTCGAGTTTCGCACCGACGATCTGTGGACCGCGGCGTGGCTCGGCACCGTCGCCATCGTGGTCGGCGGCCCGCTCACCGCGCGCCGGATGTTCTGCGCGGGACTCGCGCTCGGCGCGACCTTCAGCGTCTCGATGAAAACCACGCTGCTCGCGCTCGCGCTGCTCGCCGCCGCGTCCGTCACGCTCCTGCTCTGGCGCAGGAACGGCGGGCTGCTGCGCGCGCGCACCGTGCTCGCCGGGCTCGGCGCGGGCCTCGCCGGATTGCTCATCGTGCCGTCGGCGATCGTCGCCTACTTCGACACGCAGCACGCGCTTGAGGAAATGTATTACGGCATCATCGGCCACAACCTCCTGCCGTCCGCGAAGCACCGCGCAGGCTTCGCTTCGCGCGCGCTCTGGTTCCCGGTGATGCTCCCGTTTTTCATCGCCGCCGGGTACTTCATTTTCCGCCGCACGCCGGACCGCGCGCTCGCCGCGCGCCGTGTCCTCGTGCTGCTCACCGCCGGCTTTTACCTCACCCTGCTCCACAGCTATTGGCCGATGATTACCGACCAGGATTATCCGCCCGTCACGCCGCTCCTCGTGCTCCTGCTCACGCCCGCCGTGCTCGCGCTCGCCGAAAAATTGCGCACGCCATTTCCGCGCATCCCGCAGCTCGCGCTGCCCGTCGCGCTCGCGCTCGCGGGACTCGCCGCCACGCTTTACCTCGTGCGCCCGAAACCGCGGACCAGCCACTACCTCGAATACCTCGCCGCCACGCTGCACTTCACAAATCGCGACGATTACGTGATGGACGCCAAAGCCGGCGCGATCTTCCGTCGGCGCCCTTTTTTCTACGCACTGGAAAACGTCACGCGCGCCCGCATGCACCTGCATTTGCTCGACGACGGCATCATCCCCGCGCTCGTGGGCACGCGCACCTGCATGGCCTCCGAAGACCGGATGGAAGGCCGCGACCTCGACTTCGTTCGCGCCAACTATCTGCCTTTCGACATGAAGATGCGCGTCGCCGGCCAGCATCTCGCCACCGACCGCGCGAAGTTCGACATCCACATCGCGGCGACCTACGCGATCATCACACCGAGCGGCCCGGCCACCGGCACGCTCGATGGACAGCCGTACGCCGGGAAAATTTTTCTCGCCGCCGGCCCGCACGAATTTGTCTCCAGCGAACCGCAGCCGCCGCACCTGCTCGTCTGGGCGCAGGCATTCGAGCGCGGATACCGGCCGGATTTTTCTCCCGAACCCGTGGCGATGGAAAAAAAGACCGACTAAACTCTGCGCCCGCCATGTCCTCACCCGTCACGCCACCCGCACTCCCGCAGCGCCTGCTCTACAGCATCTCCGCGCGCATCGGCGGTTACGGGCTGGACAGCGATTCCTTTGAAGCCCTCCGCGCCAGTCACCGCGCGGGCATCCTCGCCCAAGCCGTCGCCTACGACAACCGCCAGCGCGAAATCCCCGGCGCGCTCATCACCAGCCTGCGCTGGCATCCCGTGCGCCTGCTCTCCTTTCTCGGAAGCGCCCATTATTACGGCGCGAAAAAACACGCCCTCGACCGATTCACCCTCGGCCTGCTCCGCCGTGGCACTTTCGATCTTTTCCACAGTTGGTCCGGCGACTGCCTCCAGACCCTGCGCGAAGCCCGCGCGCGCGGCATCCCCAGCGTCCTCGAAATCCCGACGTGGCACCGCAACAAAGGCAAAATCAAACCCGCCCTGACCAAGACCGAGCGCGAGAAACTCGCGGCCCCGCTGCACCAGCGCGTGCTGCATTCCTGCCTCGTCACCCGGCAGCAAGTCATGGAGGAGTACGACCTCGCCAGCCTCATCCTCGTCCTCTCGGAAAAAGCCGCCGAGACCTTCACCATCGCCGGCATCCCGCGCGAAAAACTCTTCCTTCTTCCGCGCGGCACCGACACCGAACGCTTTACGCCCGGCCCGCCGCCACCGCTTTTTCGCGCCGTCTATACCGGCGCGCTCCTCCGGCGCAAAGGCGTCCACGTGCTCCTCGAAGCCTGGCACCACCTCGCGCTGAAAAACGCCGAACTCGTCCTCGTCGGTGCCGTGCATCCCGAGATTCAGCCCGCGCTCGACCGCTTCGCCGGCCCCACGGTGAAAGTCGCCGGCTTCGCCCCGCGGCCCGAGGAGCACTACCGCCAGGCCAGCATCCACATCTTTCCCTCCTCGTGCGAAGGCAGCGCCAAAGTCACCTACGACGCCGCCGCCTGCGGGCTCGCGCAAATCACCACGCGCGAATCCGGCGACGCCGTCGTCGATGGCGTCACCGGCCTCGTCGTACCGCCGGAAAATCCCGACGCCCTCGCCGCCGCCATCGAGCACCTCCACGCGCGCCCCGAACTCCTCGCCACGATGGGAGCCGCCGCCCGCCGACGCATGGTGGAAAATTTCACCTGGGAGCACTACCGCCAGCGCCTCCTCACCGCCTACGCACAAGCCGCGCAACGCGCCGGATAACCAGCCGCAAAAACGAGTGCGCGGCTAATCTAGCCGGTAGCAAATCCGTTTTCGCACTCTCTCCGCGCTGGAAACTGTTTCCCGCACCTGCTCTAAAGATCGCCGCCATGCCACGCACCCTCGCCCTTTTCCTCCTCGCCACCCTCGCCGCGCACGCCGCACCCGTCTGGAATACGCGAGAGATCGAGGGCGATTCGCTCTTCTTCGTCCGCGCTGAAAATGCGGCCACCGCGAAAGACACGCTGCTTTTCATCCCCGAGCACGCGCCCGTGCTGCAGAGCGCCTCGCGCGAGATTACCTACGAGCTGGGCCGCGATTTCACCTGGGCCGCGGGCTCGCGCGACATTGTGCTGACGAAGGATTCGCGCATCCCGTTCAAGACCGTCGCCGAGCTGCATCCCGCGCCCGGCTCGCCAAATTCTTACGACGGCTTTCGCGATGGCAAGGCGCACATGCTCTACGCGCAGGGCCGCTTTTTCCACGACCTGCAAAGCGTCGCCGCCTACACCGCCGCCGAAAACTGGACCGGCCCGAAACCCGCACCCGCGCCCGCCGGCCAGCTCGACCGCGTGCGCGCCCGCCTCGCCGCGCATGAGCCGGTGAAGCTCGTCGTCCTCGGCGACAGCATCTCCACGGGGGCCAATGCCTCGCTCACCGGCGAAGTCGCTCCGCACCAGCCCGGCTACCCGGAGCTTGTCGCGCAGGGTTTGGAAAAACGCTTCGGCTCAAAGGTGGAGTTGAAGAATCTTTCCAAGGGCGGCATGGACGCCAACTGGGGCCTCAAACAGTGCGCCGATGTCGCCGCGGAGGCACCCGACCTTTTCCTCTGCGCCTTCGGCATGAACGACGCCTCGGGCCACATCCCGCCGGAAAAATTCGCCGACACCATCCGCCAGATCGTCGCGCAACTGCACGCCGCACACCCCGGCTGCGACGCGATCGTCATCTCACCCATGTCCGCCAACCCCGAGTGGAAGCACGCCGCACCCGAAATGTATCCCGCCTACGCCGCG
>JANXSB010000063.1 GCA_025352865.1 Chthoniobacter sp.
CGCGTGAGCAGGCAGGGACGGCACACCGTGCCGTCCGCGAACGTGAACCCACACCCACCGCCTCGCTACGCTCGCCCCGGACGGCACGGAGTGCCGTCCCTACCGCGTTATTGCGGCGCGGCGATGTTGCGAATCCGGCGGCGATCCTGGCCAGCGGCGGGTTGCGCGGCATTGCCGGTGACTGGCGGCGGCGGACTGACCACTGGCGCAGTGCTCGGACGTGGAAGCGTGACACGCGGCTGCACGCCCGGTGTCGGCGACACCCCGCCCGCGCCCGCTCGGACGGTGACGGGCTGTGGTTGCATTCCGCCGGGCAGCGGAGGCTTTGCCCCACCGGGTTGAGGTGCAGGCATCACGGCCTCTTCTTTGCTAAAGACCAGCTTCGCCGTCTCCCCGCCTTTTTTGATGATCGCCGTCGATTCGCGGAAGGTGTCCGACCAATTGACGCTCGCGAGCGAAACCCCGGTCTCGGGGTTGGCCTCGTTGCCGGAGAGGGAAAAATGCACGGAACCATCCTGCGCTTTGATGGTGATGAAATCCTGCCCCTGCGCGTCGCGGCCCACGGCGGTGAGAAACCAGTTCGCCGCAAACGAAGCCTGCGGTGCGACCACGGGTGCCGCGGGCGTGGCGAGCGCGAAGGGCGATTTTTCAGCCATCTTTTCGTAGCGGTCGGCGGGGAACGCCGCGGGCACGGCGCTCTCCAGAGCGAGAGCCTGGCTGGTCACGAAAGCGAGGAGCGGGATGAGGCGCGGCATAGGACGGGGAGGCGAAATTTTCGCACTGGCAATAGAAGCCCCGCCAGATGTGGTGTCAACGCGGCGCGCGCTTTGCGGCTGTAGGGGAAGTTGGCAGCTTCCCCTACAGTCGCGGGCTTACGCCCGCCGCCAGATTTTCCGCACCCACCGTTGACAACCCCGCATGGCCCGCTTAAAAACGCCCTCCCGCTTTTCCACCAACACCTTTTTCCCATGCCTACGACCGAAGTCATCCTCACAGAAAAGATCGCCCACCTCGGCGCGGAAGCCGATGTCGTGAAGGTCAAGCGCGGCTATGCGCGGAACTTTCTCATCCCGCAGCAGAAAGCTCTCGAAATCACTCCCGCCACCCTGCGCCGCCTGAACGGCCTGAAGCAAAAGCGCGCCGAGCGCGAAGGCCGCGAGCACAATGAAGCCGAGGAACTTGGCCGGAAGATCAACAAGCTCAAGATCACCATGGAACTGGAAACCGGCGCGACCGGAAAGGCGTTCGGCTCCATCACCGCGGCGGATCTCGCGGACAAGCTCAAGGCGGAACTCGGCGGCAAGATCGAGATCGACCGCCACCGCATCGTCCTCGAACGCCCGATCAAGGAAAGCGGCGAGCACGAGGTCGTCATCAAGCTGCACCACGACGTGACCGCGAAGCTCCATGTGACCGTCAAAGCCATCGGCACCGTGGCCCCCGCGCCCGAGCCCGAGGAAGAGCAGGGCGAAAAGACCTACAAGGCCAAGTTCAAGGCCAAGCACACGAAATAGCCGGCCATGGCAAACGAGGCTTCCAGCAAGACTGCGAAGCCCGCCGGAAAAGGTGGGAAAGGCGAAGGCACCGACCTGCGCCAGCCGGCGCATTATCGACCGGATGTTCACAGGTTATTGCCACAGTCGCCGGACGCGGAGAAGGGCGTCCTCTGCTCCTACCTCCTCGCCCCGCGCGAGGTCGGCGGCTTCTGCGCGGAAAAGCAGATCACGCCCGCGCATTTCCACATCCCCGCCCACGGTGAACTCTTCGGCGTCCTCCAGCAGCTTTGGGACGCGAACAAGCCCATTGATTTCATCATCCTCACCGAGCTGCTGAGAGACACCCAGCGGCTCGACATGGTCGGCGGCGCGGCGTTTGTCACCGAGTTATTCACCTTCCTCCCCACGGCCGCGAATCTCGCCTACTACGTGGAGATCGTGCAGGTAAAGCACACCCTCCGCGAGATCATCAAGGTCTGCACCGAATACGCCGCCCGCAGCTACGACGAGCAGGACAACGTCCCCAACCTCCTCGACGACGTGGAGGGCAAAATCTTCGCCATCGCGCAAGACCGCTTCAAGGACAAGACCGCGAGCATGAAGGACCAGGTCATGCAGGCCATCCACGCCATCGAGGAGCTGTACGAAAGGCGCGGCGCGATCACCGGCCTGCCCACCGGCTTGGCCGAGTTCGACAAAATGACCGACGGCCTGCACGCCGCCGAGATGATCGTCATCGCCGCGCGCCCCTCGATGGGCAAAACCGCCCTCGCCATGAACATGGCCGAGCACATCGCCCTCGAGGAAAAGCGCGCCGTCGCCGTCTTCTCCCTCGAAATGAGCACCTCCCAGCTCGTCCAGCGCATGCTCTGCTCCCGCGCCCGCGTGAACCTCGGCAACGTCCGCAACGGCTTTCTCAGCGAACGCGACTTCCCCGCCCTCACCGCCGCCGCCTCCAAGCTCGCCGAGAGCAAATTCTTCATCGACGACACCCCCGGCCTCTCCATCCTCGAACTCCGCGCCAAAGCCCGCCGGCTCAAGAGCCAGCACGACATCGCCGCCATCTTCATCGACTACCTCCAGCTCCTCCGCAGCACCAGCAAGCGCGCCCAGGACAACCGCCAGCTCGAGATCGCCGAGATTTCCTCCGGGCTCAAAGGGCTCGCCAAAGAGCTGAACATCCCCATCGTCGTCCTCGCCCAGCTCAACCGGAATCCCGAAGGCCGCACCGGTGCCTCCCTCGGCCGCCCGCGCCTCTCCGACCTGCGCGAATCCGGCTCCATCGAGCAGGACGC
>JANXSB010000398.1 GCA_025352865.1 Chthoniobacter sp.
TACAAAGGCCGCATGGGCATCTTCGAGATTTTCATGATCGACGACGAAGTGCGGCACATGATCAACGAGAAAGCCTCCACCATCGAGCTGCGCAAGCGCGCCCGCGAGATGGGCATGCGCACCCTGCGCGAAGACGGCATCCGCAAAGTGCTCGCCGGCATGACCACCGCGGAGGAGGTCATCGGCGTGACCATGTCCGACGCGAACTAGGCGGCCATGGGCTTGTTCGACTCCCGCAAAAGCGCGCCTGCCGTACCCGCGCCGTCGGCGAACCCAGTGCCGCCGATGGAGGATCTGCTGCGGCTCGTGCTGGAGGAGGGCGCGTCGGATTTACACCTCTCCGTCGGCACCCCGCCGGCCCTGCGGCAGCACGGGCGACTGGTGAAACTGAACACCCGCCCGCTCACCGCGGAGGACACCGAGAAGCTCGCGCGGGCCATCACCAGCGACGCCAATTTTGCCCGCGTGAACGAGCAGGGGAGCGTGGATTTCGGCTTCTCGTATCGCGACGCGAATCGCTTCCGCGTCAGCGTCTATCGGCAGAAAGGGTGCATCGCCGTGGCCCTCCGCATCATCCCGAAGCGGATGATGTCCCTTGAGGAAATCGGCCTCCCGCCCGCCGTCCGCGGCCTGCTCGAAACGCCGCGCGGGCTCATCCTCGTCACCGGCCCCACCGGCTCGGGGAAAACGACCACGCTCGCCTCCATCCTCGACGCCATCAACACCACGCGCGACAGCCACATCATCACCATCGAAGACCCCATCGAGTACGTGCATGACCACAAGCTCGGCATCGTCAACCAGCGCGAAGTCGGCGTCGATGTGTCCTCCTTCGCCGAGGGCCTGCGCCGCGCCCTGCGCCAGGACCCCGATGTCATCCTCGTCGGCGAAATGCGCGACCTCGAGACCATGGAAACCGCGATCACCGCCGCCGAGACCGGGCACCTCGTCTTTTCCACCCTCCACACCACCGGCGCGGCGCGCACCGTCGATCGCATCGTCGATGCCTTTCCCAGCACCCAGCAGGAGCAAATCCGCGTGCAGCTTTCCGCCAATCTCAAGGCCGTCATCTCGCAAATCCTCATCCCCACGCTCGACGGGCGCGGGCGCCTCGCCGCCTTCGAGCTGATGGTCAATACCCCGTCCGTCGCCGCGCTCATCCGCGACAACAAAACCTTCCGCATCGCCAACGACATCCTCACCGGATCGAAGTATGGCATGATCTCCCTCGAAGCCTCCCTCGTGGAGCACTACCTCGCCGGCCTCATCAGCTACGAGCAGGTCCTCACCAAAGCCCAGGACCAGCAGGCCGCCATCCAGCTCATCGGCGGACAAAAGCCGCGCAAACGCTGACGCGCCACGCCGGGCGTGCGTTCCCCCGCGCAAAAAGCGCGCAAAGGCGATTTTGGAGGGACGGGTTGCACAAGGCGGCGAGGTGATTGCCGGCGCATCTGGGACGAAGGTGACGTTCGAGTTCGGATAAAGGCAGCTTCAACAGGGCTCCGCGCGTCACGGCGTTTTCGCCGGCTCGGGTGCGGCCGGTTCCGGCAGCGCCGCCGGCTCCGCACCGCCCTCCTTCGCCTTCCATTTGTCGCCGCCGCGATGCACCAGCTTGTCGAACTTCCCGACCTGATTCGGATACAGAATCGCCCGCACCCGCGCCTCCGCCTCGCCGAGCGTGCGATCCACCTCCGGCTGGATTTTCTCGCGGCTCTGCCGCAGCTTGATGTGCGTCTCGTCCGCGATTCCCTGCAGCATCCGTTTCTGCTCCGGGTCGAGTTTCAGCTCCTCGTCGAGCCGCTTCACGATCTCCTTCACCACCGCCTCCGGCCCGCCCGTCAGCACCTCGCGAATCTTCTGCGCAAACCCCGCGCTCGCGCCTGCGCCGCCGACGATCATCCCGAAAATGAAAATCAGCAGCACCCCGAGAATCCGCTTCAGGCGCTTCATCGGCGCTCTCCCGTCATGTAGGCGAGCAGCACCTGCTCCGCATTTTCCTGCGTGGCCTCGGTCACCACCTCCGCCGCCGCCTCCGCGCGCAGATTCACATGCCCCCACCACGTCGCCGCCAGCGCGAGCGCGGCGAAAAACGGGCACAGCTTCCACGCCCACGCCGAGAGCGAGCCGCCGCCCTCCTCGCGCAGCCGCGCGGCGAGCCGTGTCTCAAAACCAAACTCCACGCGCGACGTATCGCGCTCATCGGCGCGTGCCGCGGCAAAAAGTGCATCGAGATTTTCACCGGCGTTATTCTTCATTGGTGGCCTCCAGGATTTTTTTCAAATTCTGCCGTGCGCGGAAAGCCCGCACCTTCACATTCGTCTCGCTCCACCCCGTCAGCTCCGCGATCTCCCGCATCGGCCGCTCCTCCAGCTCCGCCAGCGTGATGATGAGCCGCTCCTCCTCCGTCAGCCGCCGCATCGCAAACTCCAGCAGCTCCCGCGCGCGTCCCGCCGCCAGCGCCGCGTCCATCGTCGTGTCGCGCAAGTCAAAGTCATGCGCATCCAGCGACACCTGCTCGCGCACCCGCCGCTCCTTTCGCAAAAAATCGTAGCACGCCGAGACCGTGATCCGCGCCAGCCAGTGCTCGAACGGCGCATCCCCGCGAAACTTCCCCAGATGCCGGAACGCCCGCACAAACACATCCTGCGCGATGTCGTCGAGCTGATGATCGTCCCGCGCAAACCGCGCCGCCGTCCCGAACACGCGCCGCTTGTGCCGCGCCACGATCTCCGCAAACGCATCGTCATCCCCCGCGAGCGTCGCCGTCACGAGTTCAGCATCGGTGGGCGGGACAAAATCGGCCATCACCTGCGTCTTATCGTCCGCCAGGGCGAAAGGCAATGCGGGCCAGGAAATGGAAAGCGCGTTCACGTAGGGCACAGGGCATGGGGCATGGGCTTGCCACCACAGACGCACCCGAGCCGCCAACGGTTACGGCGCCCGCGCCCCTTAGACCCCGCGCACCGTCAGGTCCAGCGACTGGCTGACCTGGCCAAAGGCCGCGCCCTTGTAGCGGTATTGCACCTCGAAGGTCCAGATTTCCGCCGTGCCGGCCGCCGGGAGCGGCTCCGTCACTTCGTAATGGCGGCCCGTCGAGAAACCGATCTGCTTTTTCGCCTGCGTGGGGCGCGTGAGCCACACCGTGTAGCCGTCGAAGACCCCCTTCTTGCAGATCAGCCCAGGGTGGCCGCTGTGGAAAAGATCGCCCGTCACCACCGGCACCACCGCCGGGTCCGGCGGCGGGATGTCCGCGCCCTCGATGCCGAGGAGCTGGCCGTCC
>JANXSB010000399.1 GCA_025352865.1 Chthoniobacter sp.
TGCATAACTCGTTGAAGAAGCGTTCTGAATGAACGTCCACCTCTTGGAGAATAGGGGCGACTTCTTTAGCGAAGACTCTGCTTACGTCTTCATCAGTTTGTTCGCCCCTGGCACCGAGCCAATTATAGACAACGCCGCTCTGCGGCTCGACGTGATCCGAACGGAAGCGTTTCTTTGTCACGAGACAGTCGCTCATCGGATCACTGAACGTGTCCACATGGCCCGACGCTTTCCAAATCGCCGGGTGCATGATGATCGTCGCATCGAGGCCAACGACATCTTCGCGGTCGCGCGTCATCGCGCGCCACCAAGTGTCGCGCAGGTTGCGCTTCAGTTCCGCGCCGAGCGGGCCGTAATCCCAGAAGCCATTGATGCCGCCGTAGATGTCGGAGCTTTGAAAAATGAAGCCGCGGCGTTTGCACATCGACACGATCTTTTCCATCAACGGGGTTTCTTTTTGCTGGCTCATAGGGAGCGGGAAAGTGGGTGCGTGCCTGGCAACTCTCAAGCCGAAACTCGGGCCGCGAGTCAGCGGTCGCCGCCCGCGCTGCCGGTCAGTTTTTTCTCCAGCAGAAAGGCGTACTTCGCGAAGACATCGATGCCGCGGATGATGGAGACGAGCCAGCCGCGCCAGCCGTCGCGCCAGCCTTGCTTGAGGACGAGGTGTTTGAAGACGGCGACCCACGGGGAGAGGACGAGGTAGTACCAGCGGAAGCGTTTGCCGCGCGCGGCGTAGGAATCGGCCATCGTGCGCGAGTAGCGGATGGTGCGCTGGAGATGATCCTGCAAATCGCGGAAGGAATAGTGCAGCAGGTCGCCGTCGAGCCGCGCGGTGGGACCGGCGACTTCGAGCTTGGCGTGCGGATCGAGTCCGCCCCAGCGGCCCTCGCCGCGGCGGAGCAGGCGGAGCCGCCACTCGGGATACCATGCGTGCCAGATCCACGCGCCGAGGTACCACGTCCGGCGATTGAGGAAAAAGCCGTCGCCGCCGGGTGAGTGGCCGTTTTGAAAAAGGCCGCGCAGCGAGTCGGCGAGTTCGGGGGAGAGCGCTTCGTCGGCATCGAGGAAGAGCACCCAGGGCTGTGTGCAAAGATCAAGCGCACGGTTTTTCTGCGCGATGAATCCGCTCCACGGGATGACTTCAAACCGTGCGCCGCTTTCCTGCGCGAGCGCGGCGGTGCGGTCGGTCGAGCCGGAATCGACGATGACGATTTCGCGCGCGAGTCCGCGGATGCTCGCGAGCAGGCGCGGGAGATTGGCCTCTTCATTGAGGGTGACGACGGCGACCGAGATGGGCGGCGCGGACGGGTCGGGAGAGTTGTTGGGCGGTGGTGCCACGTTCGTGGCGGTTGGCTTTATCGCATGGCAGCCACGGAGCAAGCCGCGAGTGGATTTCTAATAATCCATCGCCTCGCGGCGTCTGTCATGTATGCTCCCGCCATTCGCCATGGCCCGATACGAAACCTACCAGTCCAATGCCGCCGAAGCGCCGCTCATGCGGAAGTGG
Organism: Chthoniobacter sp.; assembly: GCA_025352865.1. Classification (GTDB taxonomy): domain Bacteria; phylum Verrucomicrobiota; class Verrucomicrobiia; order Chthoniobacterales; family Chthoniobacteraceae; genus Chthoniobacter. The sequence continues at coordinate 1,508 of JANXSB010000399.1, forward strand.
ATTCTGCGCGCACTGCTCATTTCGCTCTGCCTGCACGCGGCGCTGTTCGTGACTTTCAAACTCAAGAAGCTGGAGAATTTCGGCACGGCGGATGTGGTGGTTTCGGCACCGATCCCGGTGAACATGAAGCGCGTTGTCATTCCCAAAATCGATGACAAGGACACGCGCCTGGAACTGCCCAAGTCCGCCCCCATGGCGAAACTCCAGGTGCCTGCCGACAAACCCGAGCTGCAGGAGGTGCGCGTGGCCCCGCAGCTCGCGGAGCTGAAGCCGGTGCAGGGGGAAAAGCCCAAGGTCGATATGACGGGCTGGGAGGCGATGAACCGGGCCGCGGAAAAGAGCCGCGGAGATTTGGACCGCGAGATGAATTCCCTCGCCGGTGCGCTGATCAAGGACAGCGTGCGCGCGCCGCATCAGCCGGTGCTGAAGCTGCCGGGTGGCAAGCCGGGCGATGGCGGCGCGGGCAGCGAGGAGGGCATCCCTGGGCGCCAGTCGGTGAGTGATCTGCTCGACAAAACTGGCTTGCTGAAATCGGGCGAGCGCGGCGGCATTCCGGGCGGTGCGCTTTACGAGCACGACAGCGCGGATCTGAAACCCGCCGCGATCACTGCCCTGCAAAAGCTCGGCGAACTCGTGAAGCGCAATCCGAATGCGACCTTTGTCATCGAGGGACACACGGATGCGACGGGCAGCGACGACTACAATCTCGATCTCAGCAAACGCCGCGCGGAGTCAGTGAAGCAATGGCTCGTGGCGAACATGGGCATCGCGCCCGAGCGCATCGAAACGGTCGGGCTGGGCAGCACGAAGCTGATCGTGTCCGGCGACAAAGGCATCGACGAGCAGCAGCCGAATCGGCGCGTGGAGATCGTCATCAAGACGAACCGGAAATAGCGGCGCGGTGTTTTTCGCTCCGCGCACCATGACGGACGAGAAACGCGCGGGCGCGTCGGCGGACCCGCAAATTTTCTGGCTTGTCGCGTGGGTGCTCACGCTCTTCGTCGCGTGCCTTGTGCTCGACACGCGGCACAATGGATTCCCGTATTTTTACCACCCGGATGAACCGACCAAGGTGGATCAAGTCCTGACCGGCGAATGGAATTTTCATCACCCTATGCTCCTGCTGAGCGCGACGAAGGCGGCGGTGGAAATGCTCGGCGTGGTGAAGAGCGGGCAGCCGGTGGTCGAGGCGGGGCGGTGGATCTCGGCGGTCTTCACCGCCGGTGCGGTGGTCGCGCTGGCGCTGCTGGCTTACGCGTGGCGCGGTTGGACGGCATCGCTGGCCGCGGGCGGGGCGCTGCTGCTGCATCATCAGCTTTTCGAGCTGGCGCATTACATGAAGGAAGACTCGGCGCTGCTGCTCGGGACGGCGCTCAGCTTTCTCGCGGCCCACGCCTTTTGGCAAAAGCCGAACGCCGGGCGCGCGGCGCTGCTCGGAGCGGCCGTGGCGGTGGCGATTTCGGGGAAATACATCGGTGCGTTCATGCTGCTGGTCGCGCTGTCGGTGCTGTGGTGCGCGCCGGGTGAGCGGGGGAGGCGGGCGGTGTGGTTTTGCACGGCGCTCGCGGCGGTGCTGCTGGTCGTGAATCTGCCGCTGCTACTGCACCTCGGGGCTTTTGAAAAGAGCTTCGGCCGCGAGATGCAGGCCGTCGTGCATGGCCAGCGCGGGATGACGCGCAGCGTGCCGCACACGCAGTACTGGAACATCTTTCGCGACAACTCGACACCGGTCGTGTGGGTGTTGCTTATGGTCTTTCTCGCGGCACGCTGGCGCGAGCGGCGCACGGTTTCACTCGCGGAATGGCTGGTCATCGCGTTCCCGTTTGCCTACGCGCTGGCGCTCTCGTTTTCGCCCAAATCGAACGACCGTTATTTTTTGCCCGCGACCGCGGTGCTCACGCTGCTCGCGGCGCTCGGCGCGGTCGATGCGGCCCGGCTGCTTGCTCGCTGGATGCCGTTGCGGTGGGCGCTGGCGGGCTGCGCCGCGGGGCTGGTCGTCTCCGAAGTGGCGTCGCTTCCGCCGCCGCTGGACTGGCACACATTCCCGGAATTTCTTGCGGCCTTTCAGCACGACGACAACGCCGACCTCATCGTGTGGATCAAAGCGAACCTGCCTGCGGATGCGGTGATCGCCAAAGACAGCCGGATTCAACTCCCCGACCCCGGCAACGAGAAGGACCGCCTGCGCTTTGCGCCGATGCCGCAGAAAATTCTGGCCGACCGCTTTGTCGCCGACCTCGGGACGATGGCGGAACTGCGTGCGCGAGGAGTCACGCATCTGGCGGTTTCCGCGAGTGACTACGGGAGATTTCTGATGCGCGGATTGGTTCCGCAAACGGGCGAGCGCGAGAGTTTCGAGCGCCGGAAAGCCTTTTACGAAGAGCTGCTCCGGGACGGGGAATTGATCTTCTCGCGCGAACGCGGAGCGGTGCTCTACCTCCACCCCGGCATCCGGCTCTACCGGATGCTACCCGCCGAAGACTGAGGAATGTCAGGGTTGCGGCGCGGCGTCGGCCGGTTTGGCCGTCGGAGGAGTGCTGCCGGATAATTCCGTTTTCAATCGGGCGATCATTTCCTTCAAAAGCGGACGCCGCTTGTCGTCGAACTCCTTGTGCAGTTGCTCCTCGATCTTGCGCCGTTCCTCGCCGTAGCGCCGGGCGAAAATTTCGCGGCGCTCGGCGTCGAGTTCGAGCCCGGCTTCCTTGAGCGCGGCGTCGATGTCCTCGGCGATTTTTTTCCGGCGAAAGATTTCCCGATCCGCCAGCGCCTTCTTTTCCTCGGGCGAGAGATTGCTCCAGCGCAGGAAATTTTCCTGAAACCGTTTGCGTTGCTCCGGCGTGAGCGCCTCGATTGCTTTGCGGACGTTCTCAAATTTTTCGCCATCCGGCCCGCCACCGACCGGCCGGTGCATTTCACCGCGACCACCGCCGAAAAAACCGGGGCGTTTCGGCGGAGGCGATGCCAGCGGTTCCGCCGGTGTCTGCGCCCACGCCGTCGGGAGTGCGATGACCAACGGCAAGCAGGCCGCAAGCAAACGCCTCATTGCTCCAGCCATACCGAGCTTTCCTCCGATGCCAGCAGCTCATCGAGATGGCTGATAACCTGATAGTCAGGGCTTTGTGATACTTCTGTCGCGAGAAGCATAGCAGTCTGATCGGGCTGTTCGACGCGGGGTGTGAGCGCAAAAACGGCGAGAATCACCACGCAAGCACTGACTGTCGCGAGCTGCCAGCGGGTGCGCAACCACCAGAAGACACCGCGCTTTTCCGGTGCTTCCGCGCGGATGGCGCGGAGGACGTTGCGGGAAAAAAACGGGGAAATTTCGGGTGCTTTGGCTTTGCCCAGCAGGCCCCAAAGATCATCGTGCTCGTCGGTGTTCATGGATGAACGGCAAACGCACCCGATGGCGGAAAGTTGCGAATTTTTCCGTAGGCCGCCCGCCCATTTCGTTGCCTACGTCTCGTGCGCTTCGAGGAAGCCTTCGAGCTGCCGGATGCGCGTCGGGTGGCGCATTTTCCGCAGCGCTTTCGCCTCGATCTGGCGGATGCGCTCGCGGGTGACTTTGAACTGCCGGCCTACTTCCTCCAGCGTGCGGCTATAGCCGTCCACGAGGCCGAAGCGCTGCTCCAAGACCTGCCGCTCGCGTTCGGTGAGCGTCTCGAGCACGTCCTTGATCTTCTCTTTGAGCAGCACGATCGCCGTCATGTCGCTCGGGTTTTCCGCGCCTTTATCCTCGATGAAATCGCCGAAGCTCGTGTCATCGCTTTCGCCCACGGGCGATTGCAGCGAGATCGGCTGTTGCGCCATTTTCAAAACGGCACGCACGCGCTCGACGGGGAGCTGGATTTCGTCGGCGACCTCCTCCGGCGTGGGCTCGCGGCCGTAGTCCTGCACGAGCTGCTTTTGCACGCGCATGAGCTTGTTGATCGTCTCGATCATGTGGACCGGGATGCGGATGGTGCGCGCCTGGTCGGCGATCGAGCGGGTGATCGCCTGGCGAATCCACCACGTCGCGTAGGTCGAGAATTTGTAGCCGCGGCGGTACTCGAATTTCTCAACCGCCTTCATCAGACCCATGTTGCCTTCCTGGATCAGATCGAGGAACGACAGCCCGCGGTTCGTGTATTTTTTCGCAATCGAAATGACGAGCCGCAGGTTGGCCTCGACCATCTCGGTCTTCGCCTTGAGCGCCTTTTTCAGCCAGACCTTCAGCTCAGCGTATTCCGCCGCGAATTCCTCCGGGCTCATCCACATCCGCATCTGCTGCTCTTTGATCTTGGTGGCGTAATCAATCACCGTCACCGGCGTGCCTCGGACTTTGGCGGCCTTCTTCGGCTTGTGCAGCTCCCCGGTCCATTGCGCGATCAGCCGGTGCGCCTCATCGGCGAGATGTACAAATTCCTCGGTGACTTTCTGTTTGAAAAAGAACTTCGGGTAAATCCGCTGGATGGCCTCATGCGCCTTTTTGAAATCGTGAAAGGACTTCGTCTCGTGATTCTTGCCGCCGTGCGCGACGTAGTTCCGGTAGGTGTTCGCGCAGCCCGCCATCGCCTGATTGAGCTGATGACACAGCTTCGGCAGATGCTTCATGTAGCGCTCCCGGCTCTCGATTTTCTTGTCGAGGATCACGCGGTCGAAACGCTCGCGCCCTTCCTGCAATTTCGCCGCCAGATCGAGATACGCGCGCGCGCTGAATCCGAAGTGATTGATATATTTCTGGACGTTGATCTCCGCATCCTCGATCCGCTTGGAAATCTCCACCTCCTGCTCCCGCGTGAGCAGCGGCACCTGCCCCATCTGCTTGAGATACATCCGCACCGGGTCATCGAGAATGTCGAGTTTCGCCTCGGGCTTTTCCTCCTCCTCTTCCGCGTCCTCGGTCTTCTTCCCGTCCTTGAAACGATCCACGTCCGACGCCTCGATAATCTCGATTTCCATGCTGCGGAGCCGCCCCATGATCGTCTCCATCTCGTCGGGATCGTTGACGTTGTCGGGCAGCGCCTCATTGAGATCGTCGAAAGTGAGATAGCCCTGCTCCTTCGCGAGCTTGATGAGTTCGCGCAGCTTTTCCTGCACATCCGGCTGGTCGATCACGCTGATCGCCGTCGCTGCGGGCTGGGTCGCCTTTTCCTTTTTCGTGGCCTTGCCGGACTTCGGCTTTTCTTCGCGGTGCGAAGCGGCGGGCGATTTCGCCGCGACCTTGCCGTTCTTGGAATGCGCCGTCGTGTCCTTCTTCAAGATAGCCTTGGCTTTCGCCTTCACCTTGGGCGCCTTGGCGGCTTTTTTGACCTTGGGCGCTTTGGCCTTCTTCGCGGCCTTGGGTTTTACGACCTTCTTTGCAACCTTCTTTTTACCCACCACTTTGGCGACCTTCTTGGGTTTCTTCTTCAGGCCCGCCTTGGGCTTCTTCGCGCTGGCTTTCGAGGATTTGGGAGAAGCTTTCTTGTGTTTTTTTGGCATACCCGGGCTTTTGGAGAAATCTAAAGACCATTATCCCCGCCGCTAAAAACGCACTGGCATTCAAAGGGGCGGGGACAAAGGCCGCGCAACATCCGTTAGTCGTTTTTGGAGGTCAAGGATTTCTTTCTGCAGTTTCGACTGCTCTGTAAAATCGAGGTTTGGCGTCCGCAAACGCGCCTGAATCGCCTCGATTCGCCGCCGGATTTGCCGCCGCTCCAAGTCGCGCCAGCAGTCGTGGGCCTGGGTCATCGCGTGCGCCGGGGGCGGCTCGCCGAGCAGGCCGGAGACGACCGCCTCCTCGGCGGCGTCGAGCGTGGTGAGAAAGGCGTGGATCGATGCCTGACTGCCCGGCTGCAAGTCGGCGGCGAGGATTTTCACCAGCAGCGCCGCGTCCGGGTCGTCCCCGAAAACGCGCCGCCACGGCTCCGCCAGAAGCCACGCCCGCGCCGCCGCATCGTGCAGCGCCACGAGCGCGAGCAGCCGGGCTGTGGCATCGAGCGTGGCCGGTTCCGCTTCGCCGGTTCCGGGGTCCTCCGCTTCGAGCGGCTTGGCCGTTTTCAGTTTCAAAAGCCGCGCGAACTCCGCCATCGAGATTTCCAGCCGCATGCTCACCTTGTTCATCACCGCCTCCCGCAGCATCGCGTCGCCCAGCAGCCCGATCGACTCCGCCATCTTCCGCGCCGCCTGCATCTTCCCCCGCGGCGTCGCGAAGTCCGGCCCGCGCGCCAGCCGGTCGAGCTGGAAATCGAAAAAATCCTTCGCCGCCGCAATGCGCTCAACGAACGCCGCCGGCCCCTTCCCGCGGATCATCGAATCCGGATCCTCCCCCGGCGGCATCTCCGCCACCCGCACCGTCAGACTTTCCGCGAGCAGCGACGCCAGCGAACGCTCCGCCGCCTTTTCCCCCGCCGCATCCGCGTCGAAGCACAGCACCACCTCGCCGTCCGGCAGGAAGCGCTTCAAAATCCGCGCCTGCTTTTCCGTGAACGCCGTCCCCTGCGGCGCAATCACATTCTGCACCCCGCTTTCAAACGCCGTGATCAAATCGAGCTGCCCCTCGCACACGATCGCCGACCGCTTATCAATCACCGCCCGCTTCGACTTGTGCAGCCCGAAAAGCACCGCGCCCTTCGTGAAAATCATCGTCTCCGGCGAATTCACATACTTCGCCGCCTTCGCCTCCGCCTCCAGCACCCGCCCGCTGAAAGCGATCACCTCCCCGTTGTCATTGCAGATCGGAAACATCACCCGCCCCCGGAAACGATCATAAAACTCCCCGCGCGGATTCTCCTCATCGCGCAGCTTCGCCAGCCCGCTCGCGATCAGCTCCTCATCGGAAAACCCCGCGCCCCGCGCGAAATCCCGCATCGCATCCCAGGCCTCCGGCGCATACCCGAGCTGCCACGCCTTCGCGATCTCCCCGCCGATCCCGCGCCCCTTCAAATAATCCCGCGCCACCTGCGCCGACGGCTTTTTCAAAAGCTGCGCGTGGAAAAACTCCGCCGCCTCCGCGTGCAGCGCCAGCAGCCGCCGCCGCATCGAAAACCGCGCCGTATCCTCCGCGCTCATCTCCGCCTCCACCAGCTTGATCCCCGCGCGCTCCGCCAGCTTCTTCGCCGCCGCCACGAAATCCAGATTCTCGTAGCTCATCACAAACCGGATCACGCTCCCGCCCGCCCCGCAGCCAAAGCACTTGAAAATCTGCCGCTGCGGATTCACCGAAAAAGACGGCGTCCGCTCCTGGTGAAACGGGCACAGCGCCTTCCACATCCCGCCCGCCCGCTTCAGCGGAAAGTACCCGCCGATCACCTCCACGATGTCGTTCGCGGCGATGATCTGATCGACAGTTTCCGGCGGAATGAGAGCCATGCCCGCCACTCTAGCGCATCCAGCAAGCCCGCGCCCCTAGACCCCGCGCACCGTCAGGTCCAGCGCCTGGCTGACCTGGCCAAAGGCCGCGCCCTTGTAGCGGTATTGCACCTCGAAGGTCCAGATTTCCGCCGTGCCGGCCGCCGGGAGGGGCTCCGTCACTTCGTAATGGCGGCCCGTCGAGAAACCGATCTGCTTTTTCGCCTGCGTGGGGCGCGTGAGCCAGACCGTGTAGCCGTCGAAGACCCCCTTCTTGCAGATCAGCCCAGGGTGGCCGCTGTGGAAAAGATCGCCCGTCACCACCGGCACCACCGCCGGGTCCGGCGGCGGGATGTCCGCGCCCTCGATGCCGAGGAGCTGGCCGTCC
>JANXSB010000414.1 GCA_025352865.1 Chthoniobacter sp.
CGACGGCCACCAGCGGCTCATCATCCTCACCGACCGGACAAACATTACCGTCTGGGCAAGCGACGGCCTGAGCTACGTTCCTTTCCCGGTCATCGCCAAAGCCGACGCCCTCGGCATCGAGTTGAGCGCCACTGGCGGCGACGTGAAATTCACATCGCTCGAAGCGCACGAGCTGAAATCCATCTGGCCGTAGCGACGGGCGGTTTCGCCTTTTACCATTGCTTCACAATTCTCCCGCGCGGTCTTCATACGGTCTTTACGGAGGGCGTGTTTCTTTCACGCCATGCAAGCGATCCCATCCCACCAGCTCACGCGTCCGACATCTCCGCGCCCCAGCCTGACGATCCACGTCGTCTGCGCGTGGTGCGACCGGCCGATGCGCGGCGAACCGCAGCGCGCGCCCGCCGCGCAGGTTTCCCACGGCATCTGCCACCCGTGCGCCCGGCAGCACTTCGGCATCGTGCTGTAGCCGCGATTTGGGAAGTGACAGCGGCTCACCCATCCCGCAGGACTGCGGAAATCGCATGACCGCCTCCCTCGGAAAATACTGGAAGCTCTTCGACATCGGCCTGCAGAACACCTTCGTCTATCGCTGGAATTTTCTGCTCCGCATGGTCTTCGGCATCGTGCCGCTCATCGGCATGGTCTTCATCTGGCAGGCTATCTTTGCGGAGAAACGCGGGACGATCAGCGGCTACGATTACGCGGGGATGATCTTCTATTTTCTCGTCACCGTCTTTCTCGACAACCTCATTACGCCGACCGAGGACGAGTGGCAGATCGCGGCGGAAATCCGCGACGGAAAAATCAGCGCGTATCTCACGAAGCCGATGAGCTATCTCGGCTACCGCATCTGCACGTATCTCAGCTACCGGCTGCTCTACATCGCCGTCGTCTTCGGGCCGATTCTCGTGCTCGCGTGGATTTTCCGCGATGCCATCCGCTTGCCCGCGCACGCGCTGACGTGGCCGGCCTTCGCGCTCTCGACGGCCATGGCTGCGGGGCTCCAGTTTTTCATCGCGTACTCGCTGGCGATGATCGCGTTTTGGGTGCTGGAAATTTCTACGATCGTCTTCCTCTGCTACTCGTTTGAATACTTTCTCAGCGGCCACATTTTTCCGCTCGACATCATGCCCGCGTGGCTCGCGGGCTTCATCAAATGGTCGCCCTTCACCTACGAGCTGTTCTTCCCCGCGCAGGTGGCGATGGAGCGCGTGCAAGGCGCGGCACTTGCGCAAGGGCTGGCGATTCAAGCGGGCTGGCTGCTCGCGGCGTGGGGCTGCGCACGGCTGCTGTGGTCGCGCGGCGTGCGGAAATATCAGGCCGTCGGCGGGTAGAGGTGGAGTAGTCGGGGTCGGTCTGGTGATCGTGGGGTTTTTCGCCTGGATGCAGTGCCTCGCGGGTCGGCTCTTTGCGGCAAAGTAGCGGGCTTGCGGTTTTCGTGGCGTGGCCTCAAATGAAGAAGCCACTGCATCGTCCCGTGCATGGCGGAAAAGCGATGTCCACCCAGCGATCAAAGACTTCCCGAAAAACTCCGGCGAAGGCCCGCGGCAGCCCGCGTGCTGCTGAGTCCGGCGCGAATGGGAGTGCGGTGCAGGCGGCGTTCTTCGCGCGCATGGCGGGCGGGCGGCAGTTCTGGGCGCTGTTCGAGCACCTGCCGGACGTGGATTTTTTCGCCAAGGACACCGAGGGGCGCTTCGTGGCGGGCAATGCCGGGCTGCTCCGCCGGCTCGGGCTGCGCAGCGAGGCGGAGCTGCGGGGGCTGTGCGATGCCGACATTCATCCGACGCGGGTCGCGCGGGAGATTCGCGAGGACGATGCGCGGGTCATGCGCACGCGGCAGCCGCTCATCGACCGCGTGGAGGCGCTCTTCATCCGCAGCCAGGCGAAGGACTGGTATGTGACCACGAAGCTGCCGGTCGTGGACGCGCGCGGGGCGGTCATCGGCATCATGGGTTTCGTGCGCCCCTACCGGCAGGAGGGCACCACGGTCGCGGGCGCGGAGCGGATCGACGCGGCGGTGGCGCACATCCACGCGCACCACGCGGCGCGTCTGTCCGTGCCGGCGCTCGCGCGGCTGGTGCATCTCTCCGAGCGGCAGTTGAACCGCCGCTTCCGCGAGGTCTTCGGCATGAGCCCGCAGGCCTTTCTGCTGCGCACGCGGGTGCAGGCGGCGAGCGACGACCTCACGGCCACGGACAAGACGCTCGCGGACATCGCGCAGGATCACGGCTTCTGCCATCAGGCGGCGTTTTCGCGGCTCTTCAAAGCGCACACCGGCGAGACCCCGCGGCGCTTCCGGGAGCTGCGACGGAAGAGTGCGGCGGGCGGAAAAACGTCCGATTAGTGCAAAAAGACGGCGGGTAGCAGAAAGACATGCGCGCAGCATTGGCGAAACTTTACGAGTCCACACGTCCTCAGGAAACCGCCCCAAACATCCGCATCGCCATGAACACACCTCGCCGCATTCTCACCGGCAGCATCTCCGCGCTGCTTCGCAAAACCCCGCTCGCCCTCGCCGCCGCGCTCACCCTCACCGCGCCCGCCGCGTTCGCCGATACCATCTCCTCATCCGTGGACTTGCGCCTTATGGCCGGGCTCCCGAATGGCAATGATCCCGGCGTTCTGTCTTTGTATAACAACGGCGGCAATGTGCAGCGCACATTTCTTGATTTCAACCTCAGCA
>JANXSB010000425.1 GCA_025352865.1 Chthoniobacter sp.
AACAAATCTTGATGCCATCCATCGAGCACCTGCTGGAGATCGTTCGAAGTCTTATCGGGTTTGGCCAGAAGCGTCGCGATCGATGGTTGAGCAGATGACGAAGCCATGATCGCGTGTGAAACCCGAACCTGCCCCCGCGCCGGAGCCGGAGCCTGTCGCCGAGGTTCCCGTCACCGGTCTGGTCGGTCGGACGCTCGGCGCTTACCAGATCCACAGCCAGCTCGGCGAAGGCCGCTGGGGCACGGTGTACGCCGCGGTGCAGACCGCGATCAACCGGCCCGTGGGCTTGAAAGTCCTCAATCCCACGCAGGCGGCGGATGCCGGGGCGCGTGCGCGTTTCATTGCCGATGCGCGGGCCAAGGCGCATGTGCAGCACCCGTCCATCCTCGCGGTGTACGAGGCGGGCGAAGCGGCGGGCCATTTTTTCTACGCGCATGAATATGTGGAGGGCCGGACGATGGCGGAGATCAAGGCCAGCGGCGAAAAGCTCGACGAGCAGACCGCGCTGAAAGTCCTGCGCACTGCCGCCGACGGCCTCGCGTATCTCTCGGTCCATAAAATCCCGCACACCCCGCCGGAGCCGGGCGGCGTTTTCCTCGCCGCCGACGGCGGTGCGCGCCTCGGCAATATCGCCACGCAACTCTCCGACCAGCAGCTCCCCGTCGAGGGCGAAATCCAGGCGCTCGGTCGCATCCTGCTCGGGGTGCTACCGGCCGTCCAGGGGCTCACGCCCGGCATGCAGGATCTCGTGAAACGCATGGTGCAGAAAGGCCCGCAGGCCATCACCGCATGGGGGCCGCTGCTCCAGGGCATCAAGGCGCTCGAACCGAAAGTCGTGCCGGTCGAGGCCGCGAAAATCAGCGCGCAGGATCGAGCCGCGGTGGCCGCCGTGGCCGCGGCGCAGAAGCAGCAGAAGCGCTCGCTTTACATCACCCTCGCGAGCCTCGGTGGCCTCATGCTCGTGGTCAGCTACCTGTTCTGGGCCAAATTTCACAGCAATGAGCGCCTCCTCGACGAGCAGGTCCAGATTCCCGCTGGCGAGTTCATTTATGGCAATGGCGACCCGGCCACGCTGCCCGATTTCTGGATCGACAAATACGAGATCACCTACGGCCAGTATGCGAAGTTCGTCGAGTTCCTGAAAAATCATCCCACCACCGAGTACGACGAACCGCGCCAGCCGCGCATCAAAGCGCAGGACATGCACATGCCGAAGGACTGGGAGATTTACTACCAGCGCGCCGTGGCCGGCAAACCCGTGCATGGAGTCGCGATCGACCTCAACAGCCCGGTCATGGTGGTCGATTGGTGGGACGCCTACGCCTACGCGAAATGGAAAGGCCGCGAGCTGCCGACCGAGCAGGAGTGGGAGAAAGCGGCGCGCGGCACGAAGGGCTTCATCTACCCGTGGGGCGACGACGCCGATCCGAAAAAAGCCAACTCGAACACCGACTACCACGGCGGCGACCCCGCCGCGAAAGGCGAAGTGGACGGCTACGCGTTTTGGAATCCCGTCGATAAAATCAAGAGCGACAAAAGCCCGTTTGGCGTCGTCGGCATGGCCGGCAATGTCTCCGAATGGATCGCCACCTGGGACGATGCGAAAAAGCACCCGCTCGTCAAAGGCGGCAGCTTCATGGCCTCCGACACGCGCCTCGACAGCCGCAAGGATCTCGATCCCAGCTCCACCTCCGAGGCCCTCGGCTTCCGCACCGTCAGCCACACGCCACCTGCCAAAAAATGAAACTTCCCCGCCGCCTCCTCGTCCTCGCCCTCCTCGCCCTCGTCGCCCCCGCCCGCGCGCAAATCGCCGTCGAGATCAGCATCAAGCAGCGCCTTTTCATCCTCCACGAACCGATCCTCGCCACGGTCTCCGTGACCAACCAGACCGGGCGCGACATCATCCTCGCCGACTCCCGGCAGGGCCAGTGGTTCGGCTTCCAGATTAGCAGCGAGGGCGATCACTTTGTCGCGCCGCGCGATCCCGACTACCACGTCCCGCCGCTCCCCCTCCGGGCCGGCGAGACGCTCAAGCGCACCGTCAATCTCAGCGAACTCTATGACTTCGGCGACTTCGGCATCTACCGCATCCGGGCGAACATTTATTTTGCCGCGATGGACAAATACTTCAGCTCGAAACCCACCCACGTCGAGATCACCGAGGGCCGCGTCATGTGGCGGCGCAACGCCGGCGTGCCTGGGAATGCGAAGAACGCCGGCCAGACCCACATCTTCACCATCCTCGCCCATCAGCACGGCGAGCAGAACCTGCTCTACGTCCGCGTCGAGGATCAGGATCGCGGCACCGTCTTCTGCACCAGCCCGCTCGGGCGCATCATCGACGGCGCTCCGCCCGAGATTCAATTCGACAGCGGCAATAATCTCTACGTCCTCCACCTCATCTCGCAGCGCAGCTTTGTCCTCACCAAGATCGGCGTGAACGGCGAATACCTCGGCCAGTCGCACTACAGCGCGCCGAAGACCCGGCCCTCCCTCCGCAAACTCGCCGACGGCACCCTGCAAATCATCGGCGGCCATCGCGAAGAACCCGTCTCCACAAATCCCGCCGACCTCCCGCCACCGCCCAAACTCTCCGACCGCCCGCCCGGTCTGCCGCGCGGCTGACGCGGCCTCCGCATGGACCTGCCGATCCGCCCTCGCCGCCTGCGCGCCTCACCCGCCCTGCGCGCCCTCGTCCGCGAGACCACGCTTAGCGCCGGCGACTTCATCCTCCCGCTTTTCGTCTCGGAAAAAATCACCGCGCCCGTGGCGGTGGCGAGCATGCCCGGAGTCTTTCAGTTCACGGAAAAGGCGCTCGTCGAGGAAGCCGCGGGCGCGTTTGCCGACGGCGTTCCCGCGGTGCTGCTCTTCGGCATCCCCGCGCACAAAGACGAGCAGGCCACGCAAGCCTACGCCGACGACGGCGTGGTTCAGCGCGCCGTCCGCACGCTGAAAAAAACGGTGCCCGAGCTGCTCATCATCACCGACGTGTGCCTCTGCGAATTCATGTCCCACGGCCACTGCGGCGTCACCACCTTCGACGGCGACCACGCCCGCATCGCCAATGACGCCAGCGTCGAACTCCTCGCCAAAACCGCCGTCTCCCACGCCCGCGCCGGAGCCGACATCGTGGCCCCCAGTGACATGATGGACGGCCGCATCGGCGCCCTCCGCCGCGCCCTCGACACCGCCGGCTTCACCGACACGCCCATCCTTTCCTACGCCGCCAAATTCGCCTCCGCCTTCTACGGCCCCTTCCGCGACGCCGCCGAAAGCGCCCCCACCGCCGGTGACCGCCGCACCTACCAGATGGACCCCGCCAACGCGTGCGAAGCCCTCCGCGAAGTCGCCCTCGACATCGCCGAAGGCGCGGACCTCGTCATGGTCAAACCCGGCCTGCCCTACCTCGACCTCGTCTGGCGCATCAAAGAGCGCTTCGGCCTCCCCACCGCCGCCTACCACGTCAGCGGCGAATACGCCATGCTCAAGACCGCCGCCGAGCGCGGCTGGCTCGACGAAAAAGCCTGCGTCCTCGAACAGATGCTCGCCTTCAAACGCGCCGGCGCCGACCTCATCCTCACCTACTACGCCCGCCAACTCGCACTGTGGCTACGCGGTTAGCCCGTATCACAGCGCTCACATTAAAGAAGTTTTGCATGCTCGGTTGGTGGAAGGCGTTTGCTTTTGCCCTCCTTTATTTGGCCTTTCAGTTTCTTCTGGCTCTTTTGTAGCACCAGCCGTGCATCCATCCGCATGAAGCTCCTTTCCGAAATCACGGAAGGCACGCGCATTTCCGCCGAAGCCATCCGCGCGAACCTCATGCGCTCCGTGCTGACCACGCTAGGCATCGTCATCGGCATCGTCACCGTCACACTCATGGCCACGGCGATGGAGGCGCTCAACGGCGCGTTTCGCGACGCCATCTCGTTCATCGGCACGGACGTGCTTTATGTGGATCAGCGCGAGTGGTTCATCGACTCGAATACAAAATGGGAGTCGGTCGCCAAGCGCAGCAAAATCACCCTCCCACAAGTGCGCGCCGTCGAGCGCGAGCTGAGCATGGCCGCGGGCATCTCGCCATCGGTCATGCACGGCATCGAGTCCGTGCGCTACAAGAACCGCAGCTCCGGCATGGTCATGCTCATCGGCACGAACGAGCAGTTCCTCACCACCGGCGGCGTCACTCTCACCGCGGGCCGTTTTCTCACGAAAGCGGAAGCCGCCGCGAACCGCGACCTGTGCGTGGTCGGCTGGGACGTGGCGGAAAAACTCTTCACCGGCGAATCCCCGCTCGGTCAGAAAATCCGCGCCGGCGGCGAGTCGCTCGAAGTCATCGGCGTGCTCGAAAAGCGCGGCAGCGTGCTCGGCCAGATGAGCCTCGACAACCAGGTCATCATCCCCATCGGCAAAATGTTCCGCGGCTTCCGCTGGGACCCGAGCTGCACCATCCAGGTGAAAGTCGGCGACCCCACCCGCGTCGAGGCGGCCAAGGAGGAGCTGCGCGGCCTCCTGCGCAAGATCCGCAAAGTGCCGCCGGGGCAGGACGACGACTTCGCCATCAACCAGCAGGAGCAGCTCCTCGCGCAGTTTGGGAAAGTGTCGCGCGTCATCGCGACCTCCGGGTTTTTCATCACCGGCCTGTCGCTCTTCGTCGGCGGCATCGGGATCATGAACATCATGTTTGTCTCCGTCGCCGAGCGCACCCACGAGATCGGCATCCGCAAAGCCATCGGCGCGAAACGCCGCACCATCCTCCTGCAATTCCTCATCGAAGCCGCCAGCATCTGCCTCCTCGGCGGCGTCATCGCCCTCTCCCTCGCCGCCGGCTTTGTCCAAATCGCCCGCCAGTTCCTCCCCGCCATGCGCATCGCCCTTTCCCCCTCCGTCATCCTCCTCGCCCTCACCGTCGCCATCGTCACCGGCCTCATCTCCGGCTTCCTCCCCGCCTGGCGCGCAGCCCGCATGAGCCCGGTGGATGCGTTGAGAAATGAGTGATAAGATTCAGAACGAGACAGACATCTTCGGACACAATCATATTGTGGAAAGGGTATGAGTGAGGGCTGGACGATGACGCGCGAATTTCACAGACTTATTCCACAGCCAACTTTCGACCCCAGAGAATCGCCTTATGCGCCTAGACAGAGCACACATCAAAAACTTCCGTTCGATCGAAGACCTCGTCTTTCATTTTCAACCTCGATGCCGTGTCCTCGTGGGAATCAATGAATCAGGAAAATCAAACATTTTACGGGCGTTAGCTCTCTTGGATCCCGATGCCGAGATTTCGACTGACGATCTTCGTGAGACAAACCCCGATGAAAAACCGTACGACAAAGCATTCGTTAAGTTCATTTTTGCTATTGAGGCTAAAGATAGGGAAAAGGCAACCGAATCTCTCGCAGCGAAAGTAACCGGAGACGTCAACGCTCCTATTATTAAAATTGGGAGCAAGCGAATGTCCCTTTCTGAATTCGTAGAATCTCGGGTCGAAAGTATTTCGGTAGTCAATCTCCTCAAGG
>JANXSB010000444.1 GCA_025352865.1 Chthoniobacter sp.
CCTTGAGCTGCTTTTTGCGCTCGAGCATGACGGCGAGGAGGTAGCAGACGTTGATTTTCTGCGGCGCATCCTCGCTCATGTACGTGCGGAGAAGGTCTTCGGCTGTTTGTTTTGCAAGCGGTTCGGTCGGGGCGGGCGGCGTTTCAAACTTCGACCGCCAGAGCGAAAACGGCTGGATGTTTTCGTTGCGCGCCTGGTAGGCGGCTTCGCTCAGGTCCTCGCGGCGGTAGCCGTCGCGGTCGTGAAAGAGCAGCGTGTAAAAGTGCTCGCCATCCTGGAAGGCGACGCCGGTGGCGGCGCATTGGTGGGCGCGGGATTGGATGGACCATTCGGGTGTGAGGCTCATGTCGTGAGAGTAAAGTCAGGCGGGTTTTGGAGCGGCGATTTTCATCCGACGAAAGCGCGGCAGGGCGCGGCTGGTGGAGCGGAACCAAAGCAGCACGAGCCCGATGACGAAAGCGGCGATGTCCGGCAGCCAGGGCGCGAGTGCGGGAGTGATGCGGTCGCCTTTGCCGAAGGCCAGAAAAAGATAACGCGAGAGCAGCAGGCAGACGAAGAGCACGAGCGCGGTGGCCACGCCGCCGAGGACGCCGCGGCGGTTGAAGACGATGCCGAGCGGCGCGGCGATGAGGACGACGAGGAAGCAGGTGAGCGGCCAGGCGAAGCGATCCGCGAGATTCGTGCTGTAGGGCGCGAGCTGGATGGCGGGAAAGTCGGCATTGAACTCGAGATAGGCTTGAAGCTCCGGGACGGAAAGTCCGCCCGCATCAAGCTGCGAGCTGGCGATGCGCCACGGGGTTTCGGTCCAGTCGGCGATGGTGCGGGTGCCCTCGGGGAAATAGTCGGTCGTGCCGATGTCGCCGGTGGCGTCGAAATCGACAATCATGCCGCGTTGCAGCGTCCAGGTTTTGGCCGCGGAATCGAAGACGGCGCTTTCGGCGTAGTATTTGCGGGTGATGTCTCCGGCGGAGTTTTGCTGGGTGATGTGGACGGTGTTCAACTCGTCGGAGCCGGGGCGGAGTTTGCGGACGTACCAAGTGCGGCAGTTCTGGCGGTCGCGGAAGACATGGCCGGAGACGGTCTCCACGCTGCCGGTTTTGCGCCCGCGTTTGATCTGCTTCATCGCGGTCTTGCGGATGCCCTCGGCATGCGGGGCCATCTCCCAATTCAGCCACAGACAGAGCCCGCTCGTGAGCAGCCCCACGCCGAAGAGCGGCAGGAGCACGCGCGTCACGCTGCGCCCGGCGGTGAGCATGGAGATGATCTCATTGCGCCGCGACATGGAGCTGAGGGAAAAAAGAATCGCCAGCAGCAGGCCGATGGGCAGCGAGAGAAGGATCGTGGCCGGGAGCTGCGTGAGGTAAAAGGCGGCGATCGTTTTGAGGGACGCGTGGCCCTGGATGAAGTCGTTGTTGTTGTCGCTGAAGTCGATGATGAGCCAGATCGCGATGAAGCCGCTGAGGCAGATGAGAAACGGCTCGAAGAAATTGCGGAGGACGTAGCGGTCGAGTTTCTGCATTGCGCGGACGGGGAGTAAAACGGCGCGCGCGGCGCTTTGCCAAGCCTATTGCCGGAAGACGAACTCCTTGGAATTCAGCAGCGCCCACGCGAGGTCCTCCAACGCGCGCCGGCGATCCCCCGCCCCGGCGAGATACGCCGCGCTGCGGATGCGCTCCGCTTCGCCTGGCGGACGCGAGAGCGCGGTCCAGAAAAGCGTCTCGATGCTTTCGGCGTCCGGCTTTTCCGGGGCTGCGAGCGCGGCGAGCACGTTCCCGCTTTGCGTCAGCATCCGCTGGATGAGCGGGCCGCTGATGAGCTGGAAAGCCTGCGGCAGTGTGGTGCCATTGCTGCGCTCGCAATCCGACGCGATGAGCCGCGGCGGCTTGCCAAAACTCGCGGCAAACAAATCCACGTCGGTCGTCAGCGGCTGGTAGTGCTTGCGGCCCTCGGCGAGCTGCGCGAGGCGCGTACCCGCCGGCACGCCTTCGAGCGGCAGCGGCGTCGCGAGCACTTTGCTCAGCGAGTCGAGCATCTGCTCCGCGGTCAGGCGGCTCACGATGGCGTGCGAGTTATTCGTCTCATCGTCCGCATTCGTCGCGTTCGGCTCCGCCGCGAGCTGGTACGTGCGCGAAGCCGTAATCGTGCGGATCAGCCGCCGCAGATCGTAGCCGTGCTCGGCAAAATCGCGCGCCAGCGCGTCGAGCAGCTCGGGATGCGACGGCGGATTGCTCGCGCGGAAATCATCCACCGGATCGACCAGCCCGCGGCCGAGCAGATGAAACCACACGCGGTTCACCTGCATCCGCGCAAACATCGGGCTGTGCGGCAGCCACTCCGCGAGCGCCAGCAGCTCATCGCGGTCGTCCGACACGCGCGGCTTTTCTCCGCCGAGAAACGCGGGTACCGCCGCCTCGCCCGTCCGCACATTCGTCACCGACGCGCTTGTTTTAATCAGCACCGTCTGGTCGCCGCGGAATTCCTTCTTGTCGTTTTCGTCCTTCGGCTTTTCGCCGGAAAGCTTGTAGTCGAGCCGCGCGAAAAGGCCGGCCCAGTTGTAGTAATCATCCTGCGTCCAGCGCTCGAAGGGATGGTTGTGGCACTGCGCGCAGTTGAGCTGCGTGCCGAGGAAAACGCGCGCCGTGTTTTCCGCGCGCGTCACCGGGTCGCGGTTCGCGCGCCACCAGTTCGCGGGCGAATTTTGCAGCGTGCTCCCGCGCGCGGCGATCAGCTCGCGGGCGAACTGATCGAGCGGTTTGTTGTGCGCGATGCTCTCGCGAATCCAGCCGTGGAAAACCTTCATCCCGTCGTAGTCGAGCTGGCGCTGCTCGATCTTCAGCAGATCCGCCCATTGCAGTGCCCAGAAGTCCGCAAACTCCCCGCGCTCCAGCAGCCGGTCGATGAGCCGAGCACGCTTGTCCGGCGCGATGTCGGCAGTAAATGCGCGCGCAGTTTCCGCCGTCGGCACCACGCCGAGGAGATCGAGATACGCGCGGCGGAGAAAGACCGTGTCGCTGCACAGCGCGGACGGATTCATGCGCAGCGCGCGCAGTTTTTTGAAAACGTGCCCGTCGATGAAATTGACAGCCGCCGGCTCGCTCCACACAAAGTCCGGCCGCGCCGGCACGAAGGCGATCGGCACCGCCACCTGCTGCTCGAGATAGCGCACGAGCACCGTCGTCTCGCCGGCTTTCTCGCGCGTCACCAGCCCGTCCGCCGTGACGCGCGCGAGCAGGTTCGTCGGCTCATAGACCGCGAACTGCGTCACCTCGCGCTCCGTGCCGTCGGCAAATTTCGCCGTCGCGCGCAGCTTCAGCTCCACCACCGGCTCGACCAGCACACGCTCCGGCGCAGCGACCTCCAGCTTCACCAGCTTCGCCGCCCGCGCGCCGGAATCCGGCGCACCGTCGCGAATCCAATTCAGAAAAATCGCGTGCTCCGGCGAGCCCGGCGCAAACCGCTGCCCGCCTTCGTGCGCGAGCGCCGCGGTCGCCTTGAGCACGAGCAGACTTTTTTCCGGCTCGATGAGATTCACCCGCCGTCCGCCCTGCTCGCGCGTCATCGCCAGCCAGTCGAGGTCGGGGTCCTGCCCGCGCAGCGAGAGCTTGAAGCCACCCTTGCCTCCGCCATTCCCATGACACCCGCCCGCATTGCATCCCGCCTTGGAAAGCACCGCCATCACGTCGCGCCGGAACATCACCTCCTCACCGCGCGCCACCATCCCGCCGCCGGGCAGCAGCGCCGCCGCGCACAGGATTTGGAAATGGCGGAGGGGTGGCATGAGTCGGCGGTGAACTTTCCAAACAAGCATCCCCGCGTCGCGAACCATAGGCGGATTTTGCGATGGGGCGGGTGGACGGCGGCGGGTCAGTTTGCCGTCAGGCGGTATGCGCCGTCGGGCGCGACGGTGAAGGCGGGCACGCGGTGGTCGCGCTCGAAGGCGTCGAAGGCGGGCTGCAATTGGTCCCAAAACCGCGCCAGTGCTGGATCGCGGGCGGTGGGCCCGGCGGCAAAGGCGGTCCATTCCGCGCCGCGCATACGGGCGGGAAAAATGTGGACGGCGATGCGCGCCTGACCGCGGGCGCGGGTGTCGAGCGCGGCGAGGTAGAGCTGCTCGATGGCGGCGTCGCCGATGGGCGCGCAGCCGATGCTGATGTTTTTTCCGTGGATGAAAATGTCGCCGCCGGGCCGGTCGTGATCGGAGAGGATGCGGTCGGCGGCGTTGGGATAATTCACGCCGAGCGAGAGGTGAAAAAGGCTCGCGGGATTGAAGCGGTCGATTTCGTAAAAGCCCTCGGGCACCTGCCGGTCGCCTTGGCGGCGCTTCGGACCGGGGCCGCCCGACGTGGCGAGGATTTCGTAAGTCGCGATGAGCCGAAACGCCCCGCGGTCCTCGCGCGCCCAAAGCTCGACCACGGCTTCGTGTTTGAACCAGCGGAGGAAAATCTCGCGCGCCGGATACGGCAAGCCGGCGTCCTTGAACTTCTGCGCGATCATTTTTCCGTGCGCGGCGCGCGCCTTCGCCACGCGCTCGTCGCCGCTGTTTTGAAAATCATCCACGCCGCGAAACCGCGAAACCGCGGCGACGAGGAGAAGCGCGAAGATTTTGACCATGCGGCGGAATGATCGTTGTCACGCGGAGGCGCGGCCAGCAAAGATTCCGCGCATGAACTACCGCCGCTTTGGCCGCACCGATCTCCAGATGCCCGTCCTCTCCTGCGGGGGCATGCGCTTTCAGCACAAGTGGGATGATGTCGCGCCCAAGGACGTGCCGGAGGACGGTCAGCGGAATCTCGAAGCGACGATCCTCCGTGCGCTGGAGCTGGGCATCAACCACATCGAAACGGCGCGCGGCTACGGCAGCTCGGAGATGCAGCTCGGGTGGATTTTGCCAAAGCTGCCGCGCGAGAAAATGATCGTGCAGACGAAAGTCGCGCCCTCGGCGAAGGCGCGGGATTTCCGCGCGACGTTCGCCACGTCGATGCGCTACCTGAAGCTCGATCACGTCGATCTGCTCTCGCTCCACGGGATCAATAACGCGGAGCTGCTCGACTGGACGCTGCGGCCGGGCGGGTGTCTGGAGGAAGCGCGCCAGCTTCAGCGCGAAGGGCGCTGCCGGCACATCGGTTTCACCACGCACGCGACGACGGACGTCATCCTGCGCGCGATCGAAAGCGACGCGTTCGATTATGTGAATCTGCATTGGTATTTCGTGAACGATTTCAACTGGGCCGCGGTCGAGGCGGCGGCGGCGCGGGACATGGGCGTGTTCATCATCAGCCCCACGGACAAGGGCGGGATGCTTCAGCAGCCCGTGGCGAAAATGCGCGGGCTGTGCGCGCCGCTCACGCCGATGCAGTTCAATGATCTCTACTGCCTCGCCCGCCCGCAGATTCACACGCTGAGCATCGGCGCGGCGCGTCCGTCAGACTTCGATGAGCACGTCGCGGCGCTCGCGCATTATGACCGCGCGGCGGAAATCATCGCGCCCATCGAGACGCGGCTGCGGGCCGAGATGGAGCGGGCGTTGGGCAGCGATTGGTGGGCGGGTGTGTGGCGCGATCTGCCGAACTACGGCGCGGTACCGGGCGAGGTGAATTTGCAGGAAATCCTACGGCTGTGGAGCTTCGCCAAAGCCCTCGACCTGACCGAATGGGCGAAGATGCGCTACAACCTCATGGGCAACGCCGGGCACTGGTTTCCCGGCGTGAACGCCGCCCATTTCGACGCGGCCAAAATCCGCGCCCTTCTGAACGACAATCCTTTCGCCGACCGCATCCCCCGCATTCTCGCCGAAGCTCACGCGATGCTGCACGACGAGCAGCAAAAGCGGCTGAGTGAGAGCGATTGAGCGCGCGCGCGCGACGGTAGGCGATCCGCCACCGAGGCCGAGCATCGGTTCTTCCTCGCGCTGCTGCTCAATGTGCCCGCCCGCCGCGACATCCTGAACCTGGTCGCGCAGCGTTTCCCCGCAGCGCCCGCCGACACCATTCTGCGCTGGATCGAAGAGTTCACGGAAACGTCCGGGTTCGGCACGTCCATCCTCGACGCGGAGTTTCCCCCGGCCATGTCCATGGAACCGCCGCCCGAAGTCATTTGGTCCGCGCTCCGCTACTTCGTGGAAGGAGGAGACGCGACCGCTCCGACCGGCGCTTTCCGGATGGCTCTCGCGGGCCTTCAAGAACTGCGCACCGCGTTTCTTCGGTCGAGTCTGCGGTCTTTGGCGGT
>JANXSB010000447.1 GCA_025352865.1 Chthoniobacter sp.
CAGCGTGGACCAGGCCTTCGTGGACCGCTTCCGCCGCGAGGCCCGCGCCATGGCGAAGCTCAACCACCCGCACATCATCGCCGTCCACGACTTCGGGCAGACCACCGAGGGACATCTCTTCTTCGTCATGGAATTCGTCGAGGGCGCGAACCTCGCCGACATCATCCACCAAGTTGGCCTCGCGCCCGACCAGGTGCTCTCGCTCGCCGCGCAGGTCTGCACCGCGCTGGCCTACGCGCATGGGAAAGGCGTCGTCCACCGCGACATCAAGCCCGCCAACGTCATGGTCGATGCCGAGAGCCATGTGAAGGTCGCCGATTTCGGCCTCGCCCGGCTCACCGATCCCACCGCGGAGACCTACGGCACCACGATGACCGGCACCGTCATGGGCACGCCCGACTACATGGCCCCGGAGCAGATGCGTGGGATGAACGTCGATCACCGCGCCGACATCTACAGCCTCGGCGTGATGCTCTACGAAATGCTCTGCCGCGAAACCCCGCGCGGCGCCTTCGACCTGCCCTCCGAGCGCACCGGCTGCGACGCGCGCATCGACAAGATCGTGCTCAAAGCCATGCAGCAGGCCCCTGATCGCCGCTACCAGAGCACGACGGAAATGAAGGTAGATGTGGACAGCGCGCGCACACCGCTGCCGACAGTGTCGGTGCCGCGAGTCGTTGCGACGACCATTGCCGGTACGCCGGCGTCCGTGAAAAAAGCCATTAAGCCGCCTTATGTGGGCGCTCTCGTCGGTATGCTCACCCTCTTTGCGGTCGGGTTCTTCATTTTCAAAATGAAGGAGGAGCAACGACCCAAAGCGCAAAACGCCGCGCAACAAAACCATCGCATGGCGACGCAAACGGTCGATCTCCTCCCGCTGATTGATCCGGCGCGCGATGCCACCAAGGGAACTTGGAGTCTTCGCGACGGAGTTCTTGCCTCGGATCGCGCAGACGGAGCCACCCTCCAAATCCCGTATCATCCCCCAGAGGAATATGACTTCCGCATCACATTCACGCGCCAAGGCAACGGCATGGGCACAATCGCCCAGATTCTGATCAAAGGCTCCCGGCAGTTTCAGTTCGACTGGGACGGCTGGTCCGCACTTCACGTGTGTGGCTTCGGGCAAATCGGAAACCTTGACACCAAGGACAACTACACCACCGTCATGGGCAAACCGCTGGAGGATGGCCGCCGCTATACAGCGCTGGTCGAAGTGCGGCGCGATGGAGCAAAAGCTTGGCTAGATGGAAAGCTCGTGACCTCACTCAAAGGCGAGGACTATGACAGGATGAGCACGCAGCGACTGGTCAGAACATTCGACCACTCCGCACTGGCTCTGGTCACCAATCGACCGACCGTGTTCGATACCATCGAAGTCACCGAAGTTATCGGCACCGGAACCATCACGGCCGGCACTTCCACCCCGGCCACCAAGGACAAACCCTTCGTCAACACCCTCGGTATGAAGTTCGTCCCCGTGCCGATTACCGGCGGGCCGAGCGGCGGGCAGCGGGTGCTCTTCAGTGTGTGGGAGACGCGGGTGCAGGATTACGAGGTTTTTGCCAAGGAAACCAAACGCGAGTGGCCAAAGCCGGAGTTCGAGCAAGGCCCGACGCATCCGGCGGTGATGGTGACTTGGGATGATGCGCAGGCCTTTTGCACATGGCTCACTGAGCGGGAGCGCAGCGCCGGCAGGCTCGCATCCGCGGAGGGATATCGGCTCCCCAGCGATCACGAATGGAGTTGCGCCATCGGCATCGGAGCGAAGGAGGACGCCAGCAAGCCGCCGAAGGATAAGAGCGGCACGCTCACGAACACTTACCCGTGGGGCGAAGGCTGGCCGCCGCCGCCCGGCTCCGGCAACTACGCCGGCGATGAGACAGGCCGGGAAAAGTCTTCCATCATTGCCGGCTATAATGATGGCTTCGCCAAGACATCGCCGGCCGGGTCATTCAAGGTGAGCGACCTCGGCCTCTACGATCTCGGTGGCAACGTCTGGGAATTTTGCGGTGACGTGCTTTCGGGGCACCCCGGCCCGCGTTTGGTGCGCGGCGGATCCTGGTTCCATTCCGGACGCACCTTTCTGCTCTCCTCGCATCGGTTCTATTCCGAACGGGACAAGCGCAACGACGGTTATGGCTTCCGCTGCGTCCTCGCTCCCGCCTCCGCCGCGAAGTAGCGGTGGCCGGCATTGAGTTGCACCGACCTTTCCGCTAAGCTCCGCGCCCAATGAATCCGCATCAGCCGCTCATGGATGAGCTTTACCGCGAGAAAGTCTTGCGCGCACGACGGCAGACGCCGGCGGAGCGCATGGGCGATGTGCTGGAACTATCCGCGTGGTTCTTCAGCAAGGACGACCCGGAACTGCGCCGGCGAATCCGGATCGTCCGGGCGATGGAAGAGCGCGAGTGCTACGGCCCGCCTCAGCCGCGGTTATGACGCCGGAACAGGCGATCATTGCTGTGCTGGAAGAGGTCGAGGCGGCGCGTGCGGAATACCTGATCGTGGGCGCGCTCGCCTATGGGGCGTGGGGCATCCCGCGCTCGACGAAGGACGCGGATTTCGTGCTCGCGGTGCCGGGTTTGGAAGTCGATGCGATCCTGCGGCGTTTGCCGGCGGAGTTTTCGATCGATCCGCAGGCGCGGATGGAGCTTTTCACCGGCACACTCCGCTGGGTGCTGCACATCGAGGGGACTCCATTCGAGATCGAGACGTTCCTGCTCGGCAACGATCCGCACCACCACGAGATGTTTCGCCGCAAGCGCCGCGAGCGCATCGCGATGATCGACCGCGAAGCCTGGATCCCCACCGCCGAGGATCTCGTGATCCAAAAACTGCGCTGGGCGCGGCGCAAGGATCTCGACGACGCGCAGAACATTCTCGCCGTGCAGGGCGACGAGATCGACTACGCGCATGTTGAGATGTGGTGCGCACGGCACGGGACGCTGGAACGGCTGGCAGAGGTGCGCGCGGGGATTCCGCCGGGGCTGTAAGCCTGGGGAGGATGGCGACGGTCGTGGAGCGCCGCTACAGGATGTCGCGCTATCTCGGCGCGCGGTTCGGATACGCCGGTTTTTTCGGCACCTGCGGCGGGTGCGTCTCAAGGGACTTTTTCACTTCGTCTATGGCGCGCTCAAGCTGCACATCGACGCCCTTCGCCAACTCCGCCGGATCATCCACGACCGCGATGTCGGGATCGACGCCGTGGCCTTCGATCACCCACTCGCCCTTCGTGTCGTAGATGCTGAAAGTTGGCACGGTCACATGTCCGCCGTCGATGAGCAGCGGCGCGCCGGTCATGCCGATGAGCCCGCCCCACGTCCGCTGGCCGATCACAGGGCCGATCCCGTTTTTTTGAAAAAGCCACGGGAAGCAATCGCCGCCCGAGCCACTCCAACCGTTCGCGAGCATCGCTTTCGCGCCGTTGTGGGCGATG
>JANXSB010000451.1 GCA_025352865.1 Chthoniobacter sp.
CACGGATTACACGGATTTCACAGATTTTTCGGAATCAGAAATCCGTTTAATCCGTGGTCAAAAAAGCAGAGCTAAGAGGGCGTCTAAAAACTCCCCTAACTGCGGTCATCCTGAGCCGAGCCGCAGTGGAAGGATACGTGGAGCCAGGATCCACGTCATCGGCGATTCCACGGGATCCTTCGACTGCGTTTTGGTCGCAAAGCCGACCAAAACTCCGCTCAAGATGACCCGCGATTTGAATTTTTAGACGCCCTCTAAGACGACTTCCGGCACACCCTCTGAGGGCTGCTGTGGCTCCGGCGGAAAAAAGCGCGCTCACTTTCCGCCCTGCAAAATCGGCCCTTCGGTGTCGCCGGAGATGAACTGCGCGACGACGGGGTCGCTCGATTTTTTGAAACCCTCGGGCGTGTCCTCGGCGATGATGCGGCCCTGGAAAAGCATGGCCATGCGGGTGGCGATTTTGAAGGCGCTCTCCATTTCGTGGGTCACGATGACGGAGGTCGCGCCGATCTTTTCGCTCAGCTCGATGATGAGCTGGTCGATGACGGAGCTGATGACGGGATCGAGGCCCGCGCTCGGCTCGTCGTAGAGGATGACCTCGGGATCCATGATGATGCCGCGGGCGAGGCCGATGCGTTTGCGCATGCCGCCGCTGAGTTCGGCAGGCATCTTGTCGCGCGTGTCGGCCATGCCGACGAGGGTGAGCTTTTCATCGACAAGGGCGTCGATCTCGGCGGGTGTTTTGTCGGTCAGTTCTTCGAGCGGGAGGGCGAGGTTGTCGCGCACGCTGAGGGAGGAAATGAGGGCGCTGTTTTGATAGACCATGCCGATCTTCTGACGCATGGCGTTGAGCTGGCGGCGGCGCATCTGCGGGACTTCGCGGCCCTGGAACTGCACGGAGCCCGCGGTCGGCTTGAGGATGCCGAGGAGCAGCCGGAGGAGCGTGCTTTTTCCACAGCCGGACTGGCCGAGGACGACGAGGCGCTCGCGCGGCGCGAGGCAGAGCGTGACGCCCGCGAGGATTTCCTTTTCGCCAAAGGCGAGATGCACGTCGCGCAGCTCGATGATGGGCGCGTCGGTCATTTATCGAAGAGTGCGACGAGCACGACATTGCAGAGCGTGTCGCAGCCGATGACCGTGGTGATCGCCACGACCACGCTCGCGGTGGTGGCGTGGCCGACGCCCGCCGCACCGCCGCGCACGGTCAGGCCCTTGTAGCAGGAGACGAGGCCGATGATGAGGCCGAAGAGCAGGCTCTTCACGACGCCGGCGACGATGTCGCGGATGAGCAGTTTTTCGACCGCGCTTTCGGCGAAACTTTGAAACGGAATGTCGAACGCCCAGCGCGAGATGATCGCCGCGCCCGCCACGGCGGTGATGTCGGAGACCACCACGAGGCACGGCATGAGGAAAAAAACCGCGAGCAGCCGCGGACTCACGAGGTAACGCAGCGGACCGAGGCCCATCGCCTCGAGGGCCTCGACCTCCTCGGCCACGGTCATGCTGCCCAACTCCGCGGTGTAGGCCGCGCCGATGCGCGCGGCGACCATGATGCCGGTCATCAGCGGGCCCAGCTCGCGGGTGAAACCGATGGCGACGAGCGGAGGCACGAGCCTTTCCTGACCATAGGGCTGGAGCTGATAGCCGGTGAGCAGCGCGAACGTGAGCCCGATGAAAAACGAGACCAGCGCGACGAGCGGAATCGAGCCGACGCCGGCGCGATCCGTCTGCTCAAAAAAGCTGGCGAGGCGAAATGGGAAGCGCCGCCGCATGACGTGGTCGCCCATCTCCTGCACGGTCTGCACGAGCAGCCACACGACGCTGCTGAGATGCTGGAGCAGCGCGCGGGCAGACGGGAGCGGGTTGATCATCGGCGCGGAGTTTCGGGCGATGGACGGGATGTGTCGAGCAGGCGGGCTCACCCGCCGGCGACTTCCACGACGAGCGCGGTGGTGTTGTCGCGGCCCGCGCGGTCGAGCGAGGCGGCGACGAGACGCTGCGCGGGATTCTGCGCGGCTTCGGCGGCATCGGGGGAGCGGAGGCGCTGGAGCAGTTGCTCGTCGAAAAGGCCGTCGGTCAGCCCGTCGGTGCAGAGCAGGAAAAGATCACCCATTTCGTACGCGACGGCGCCGACCTGCGGCGTGACGAACTGATGCCCGGCCCCGAGCGCCTTTTGCAGCGAGGTGCGGCGCGGGTGGCTGCGGGCTTCGCGCTCGTTGATTTTTCCCTCGCGGAAAAGCCAGCCCACATGATGTCGTCGTGCGTGAGCTGGCGCAGCCCGCCGCCGCGCGCCGGGAGGTAGTAGATACGGCTGTCGCCGATGTGCGCGAAGTACATCCACCCCGGCGTGAACCAGCCCAGGCTCAGCGTCGCGCCCATGCCCGCGCACTCCTCGTAGCTTTCGCCGAGCACGGTCAGCGCGGCATGAATCTGACCGAACAATTCCTCCAGCACGTCCTCGATGCCCGCGTTCAAACCCGCCGCGCTTTGCTTGAACGCGCGCGGCAGCAAGCGCGTGATTTTTTCCACCGCGATGCGGCTCGCAAACTCCCCCGCCCTCGCGCCTCCCATCCCGTCGCTCACCGCAAAAACGAAATCCGCATGCGCCGTCGCCGCCTCGCCGGCCTTGCCAAGATGCCGCACCTCCTGCGCGTCGAATTGCAGGCCGAGAAACGAGTCCTCATTATTCTTCCGCACCTTCCCGCGATCCGTCAGGCCCGACCATTGGAGCCGCGTCGTCGCCGGAGTTTGTGGCAAAGCGTCCATCTATTTCGCGTCGGGCAGGATCATCGCAAACTCAAAGTCGATCAGACAAAAACGCCCGTCCTGCTGGCGGTAGGTTACATTGCGCATCTCCGCGTCGTCGTGCCGCACGCCATAGTTTTCCAGCTCCGCAAAAAGCTCCCGCATCCGCTCGCCATCAAGATGCTCCACACGGCTCCCGCAGTTTGTCGTTACGATTTTCCACTGCGCCTCATCCGCCGCCAGCAGCCGCGGCACAAAGCCGCATCCGCGCGCCTCCAGATGCCGCAGCACCCTCACCTCATTCGCGAACCGCTCCGCCGCGCGCGGCCCACGGAACTGCTTCGACACCCGCCCGTCGTAGCCCACGCGAACCGTCGCGCGGAGAGTATCTTTGACGATCGGCATGGCGGAGTTTGCGAGTGGAAAGTGGAGTGACGGTTTTTGGACTGCGACGACAGTGCCCGAAGTTCAACGGTTCGCTTCGCAAAAACCTTCCGTCAAACCACCGGCGACACTCAACCCTCAACTTTCAACGCTTAACCTTCTTGCCTCTGGCATTGACCTTGCTAAACCTGCGCGCGCGTCCCCAAAACCTTGGGGCCGCCTGTATAAACAAACCAAACCCGAGCGGGCTAAATCA
>JANXSB010000467.1 GCA_025352865.1 Chthoniobacter sp.
TCAATCGCGGGCACCCGCCCTTCCAATAGTCATTGTTTGTCAGGCTCTGTCACATTGCCGGCTTAATAGCGAACGGGTTTGCCTTCGCCCGCGGCAGCTTCGGTCGCGCGGCGAGGCCGTCGTGAATGATCTTCAGGACGCCTTTTCGTTCCTCCCCTTTGAGCACATGTCGCGGCGCGCGGACCCATTCGGAACCCAGCCCGCATTCCTGCACGGCGAGTTTGATGTATTGGACGAAGCGCGTGTTGGTATCGAGCTTCATCAGCGGCTGGAACCAGCGATACAGCGTGCGCGCCTCGTCCCACCGGCCCGCGCGCATGAGGTTCCAGAGATGCTGATTTTCCGCCGGGAAGGCGATGCCCGAGCCAGCGACCCAGCCGTCGATTCCCATGATGCTCGACTCCATCACCAGATCGTCCACGCCGGTGAAGATAGAGTAACGCCCGCCGACCGTGTTGTGCAGTTCGGTGATCCGGCGCGGATCGCCCGAGCTTTCCTTGAGCGCGACGAAGTTCTTCTGGTCGGCGAGCTTCGCAAACATCTCCGGCGTGATGTCGTTCGCGTAGCTGATCGGGTTGTTATAAATCATGATCGGCAGTCCGGTGGACTTCGCGACGGTGCGGAAAAACGCGAGCGTTTCGTCGGGCGCACCCTTGTAGAGCATCGAGGGCATGAGCATCACGCCGTCGGCACCGAGCTTCCCGACATCGCGCACATAGCGGACAGCCTCGGCCGTGCTCGTCTCCGCCACGCCGCTCAGCACCTGGACGCGGCCACTCACGACCTTGACCATCGCCTCGATGACCAGCCGCTTTTCGTCGCCGGTCATCGGCTGGTTCTCGCCGAGCGAGCCGAGGAAAACGAGGCCGCTCACACCCGAGGCGATCAGCACCTCCGCGTGGCGGGCGGTCGCATCGAGATCGATCGTGCCGCTCTTGTTCATTTGTGTCGTGATGGCGGGAAAGACGCCGGTCCAGTGGGGTTTCATGGAAGATAAGAAGTGCGGTGTTTCAGGAAATAATGACGACCGGCTCGCCGAGCACGTCCATCCGCGGCGCGATGCCGAGGCCGGGCGCGGTGCTGGCGGACATGTAGCCGTCCACGCGCTGCGGCGCACCGTCCGCCGTCGAGACGGTCACGTAGCTATTAAAGTCCGTGCTGGTGAAACGGAATTCCTCCGGCGTGCTGTGCGCGAGGTGCGCGATAGCGGCAGTCGCGATGTCGCCGCCCCACGAATCCTCCAGCGTCATCGCGATGCCCATGCTCACGCAAAGGTCGCGCGCCTGTTTGATTTTCGTGAGCCCGCCGAGCTTGCTGATTTTCAAATTCACCACGTCCATCGCGAGGTCGGCTTTGGCGCGCAGGAGCATGTCGAGGCCGTCCACATTTTCATCGAGCACGAACGGATGCGCGCACTGCCGCCGCACCGCGAGGCACTCCTCATAGGTGAGGCACGGCTGCTCGATGTACACGTCCACATCGCGCACCGCCTTCACCACGCGCACGGCTTCGTGCTGCACCCAGCCGGTGTTGGCATCGGCCACGAGGCGGTCGCCGGGCTGGAGCTTTTCCGCGACGGCGAAAATGCGCGCGATGTCCGTATCCGGGTCGCCGCCGACCTTGAGCTGAAAGCGCGTGTAACCCTCCGCGCGATACGCTGCAACCTTCGCCGCCATCTCCGCCGGCGACTCCTGCGAGATGGCGCGGTAAAGCCGCACGCTTTCACCGAACCGCCCGCCGAGCAGCTCGCACACAGGCATTCCCGCCGCCTGGCCGAGGATGTCCCAGCACGCGATGTCGATGCCCGACTTCACATACGGGTGGCCTTTGAATGCAGCGTCCATCGTGCGATTGAGCTTCGCGAGCTGACACGGATCTTCACCCAGCAGGTGCGGGCCGATCTCGCGCAATCCCGCGCGCACGCCCTCCGCGAAAGCGGGCAGGTAGAATGGCCCGAGCGGACAGACTTCACCGTGTCCGACGAGTCCCGTGTCGGTTTCGACACGCACGATCGTGCTGTCGAAAACGGTCACGGATTTGCCGCCACTCCACTTGTAAGTGTTTTCGTGCAGCGGCAATTCAACGCGGTAAGCGAGGATGCGGGAAATTTTCATGCGAAGGGACAAGTGGACTTGGCGGGGTGGATTTGAGGCGAACAATACGTGCCCGCCTCCGCCCCGTCTTGGCAAGAAAAGGCACGCCCCCCATGAAACTCAGCACAACCGCCACCCTTCACGGCTCCGCGAATTTCACCGACTCCAGCTCCGTCCACACGCTGCCGACGAAGACCTCGGCCTGCACTTTCAGCAGCAGCCGGTCGCTGTCATCCGAGACCCAGATGTGGGCGCGCTTGAATTTCGCGTGCGGCTCCAGCGCCAGCTCGCGCGTGATGCCCTGGAGCCGCAGCGCGCACTTGATGGCGTCGTATTCCTTCCCGCCGACCGTCAGTTTCTCGCGCCCCGCGACCTCGATCTCCGCGAGATACGCGTCGCGCGCCGGATAAACCACGAGCCGGTAAATGTCGCCCGCCCGCAGCGGCTGGCTGCGCGTGAAAAGCAGCGCCGTGTGCAGGTCGAAAACATCCGCGCATTTGAATCTCCGCCACTTCGGCGGCGAGGAGCCTGCCGGCTTCGATTCCCGCCAGCCCTGCACCTCATCCGCCGCAAAGTTCACCTTCGCGATCAGCGTTTTCGCTTTGTAAGCCTCCGTCTGTTGCAGCGAAACGGGGCGCAGCGTGGCGGCATCGCACAGCGCCGTGTGCTGCACATCCATCTGCCAGAGCTTGCGGACCAAACCGATGGTCTTCGCCTTCACCGACAGCTTCAGCAGCCCCCCTTTCGTCGTGGAGAAATCAAAGGCCGCTTGCGCCGCGGTGATCGCTCCCCAGCCGAATTTGTAGGTCGCCTTTTGCGGACGCGGGAGGGGAAAGGCACCCGGCTGCGGCGGCGTGAGCGTCTCCCGCCAGTCGCCCGCAAATGCTGACAGGCACAGCATCCAGCAGACGATGGCGAGCCCGCGCGTCATGCGCCTCCCAGCCGCACGCGCTCCACCGCCGCCTGCGGAATCCAGCCCCGCCCCGCGCCCGGCAGCACGCAGTAAATCC
>JANXSB010000469.1 GCA_025352865.1 Chthoniobacter sp.
CGCCGCCGCACAGCGCCGCGATCCACAGCAGCCGCCCGACCCATTCCGTGACGAGCGGATTGTTGAGCGGCACTTTCAGCAACTCCGCGATCGCCGGCCCGGCGACCAGCGGCGTCATCAGCAGCTCATACGTGTCGAAAAGAAACCCGATGCTGGCGATGGCGATGACCAGCCAGTGGGTGAGCGTGAGACGCGAAGCGGATGGGGAAGACATGGCAGGCGGGAAAGCGGGACTTTGTACGCGTGCGTATGATTCTCCGCCAAGCGTTATTTCACCGCCGCGGGCCCGCGACGCGCCGACTCAAAGCCGACGCTCACTCACCACCGCACGGGTCGCGCGATTGCCCTGGAAATAAACCGTCGTGCGCCCCGGCATCGTCTCCGTTGTGGCCGAATTGCCCGACACCTCGGTGCCGTAGCGGCTGGCTCCGCTGCCTCCCGAGTCCCGCCCGACCCCGCCCAGTTCGGTGCCCATCTGCTCCTCCGCCGGCCCGACCATCGGCAACCCTTCCCGCACCCATACCCACGCATCCTCGCCATTGACCTTGGTGAACTGCGACGGGTCGCGCCCCATGATCAGCCGGATCTGCTCCCTCGTTAGCCCCGCCACCGGGTCGCCATTGGCGATTCTTCCGGCCAGGAAAATCTTCCGCTGCTCCGCCGAAAGCTCCGGGTGCCGGCCCGCATAGGTCTGCGCCGGAGTGGTGCAGCCCGAGAGCGCGGCGGTGAGCAGGAAAAGGGCGGACAGCAGGGTGGCGAAGCTCTCGGATTTCATGCCGCCGAAGATGCCGTGCCGTCTCCCGGAGGCAAGCGAATCGGCTTCTGCGCGGCTGGCGGAAACTCCGTGTCGCGACGCCGCAACGGTGGCTTGGATGTGGGCTTCGCGGAGGGGGTTGGCGCCGGGTTCTTCGAGGGTGCGGTAGAGGGCGCGCAGGGAGTAGCCGAGCCGGGCCATGATCTCGCGGCGCAAGGCGCGCAGCGCCACGGCGGCGGCGGCCACTTCCGCGATCTGCCCCTTCTTCGGCGTCTGCGGCCAGGGGAAGGTGTCGAAGACGGATTCGGCGCTGTAGCGAAAGCGCGCCGTTAGCTTGCCGCACTTCTCAGTGAACCACAGCCAATGAAGATGTGATTGGAGTATTCCGAAGCTGTAGTCGTCGGCGAAGCCGAAGACTTGGATTAAGTTACTCGGGCGAATTGCAGACGAGACGAAGAAAAAAATTGGACGCTTGGTGACGTAGGAACAGGCGATATAGCGCGGCAGTGGCTTAATAATAGACAGCATCTCGGGACGCCCGAATGAAAGCCGCCACCAGTGCGCGAGGAAGCCTTTGTGATGCGGGCGCACTTTGCCCGAGGCGTCCTTTCCTTCTTCTGCCTTCCGCTCGCGATCCGGCAAGACCGTCGTGCGAACGTGATCGAACGGAATCGGGTATGCCTCGGCTTGGAACCTGTCGCGTTGCTCAAAGTCTATGACGAATCGGTTAAAGTCTGCGCCGCTCAGTGCGTCCTCGCCGTTAAGGTAAGGATAAGTGACTTCCGCGTTCCGTGCGTCGGTCCGAACCCAGTTCGCACGTTCGTCTGCGGAGATTAGGAAGCCACTATTTCCAATCATCTGGCCGTTGAAGCAGCGCTGCGGTTTCGTGTTCGCGAGCAACGGACCAGCGGATGCGACATCGGTGCCGGCAGAAAGCGAGGAATTGATGATGGGCAGCTCGAAGGTTTCCCACGGGCTGTCCACGGAGTCGCCGCGCTGGAAGGTGAGGCGGAAGACAGGCGTCCCGCCTGTCGCGGCGGACTCCGCGCTCTCCGCGTCAGGCGAGACGCCTGACTTCCTCCAATTAACGATGCTGACATGCACCTGTGCGTCGCCGCTCCAGACCTGTGACGAAACGGCTTCGGTGATGACGCCACCATTTTCCACGATGTAGTCGAGGCCGCCCGCGCGGGAATTGATGTTGCGGATGTTCTGCGTGCCGACGAGTCCGGCGCGGCCGCCTATTGCAAGTTGATCGTGCGCTTTTCTAAACCAATAGACGCAGAAGTCCGCCATGCCGGGGACGCCGGGAAATTCTTTGCGGACCTTGTTTGCGTAGTCGGCACCGTGCGTGGGCTTGAGGAGCTTCGCGCCGAGATACGGCGGGTTGCCGATGATGGCGTCGGCACGCGGCCAGGCGGTGAAGAGGGAGTCGGCGCAGAGGATTTGCTGGTCGAGATTGTCGAGCGGGAGCGGGCGCTCGGGGAGGTGGAGGCCGTCAGCGGCGGCAAATTTGTCGGCTTCGCGGAGTTCGAGTTCCTTGGCGAGCATGAGGGTGACTTTGGCCAGCTCGACGGCGAAGGGGACGACATCGAGGCCGAAGAAATTGGTGAGCAGGATGCCGGTGGCGAGGCGCTCGGGCCGCTCGCCGGCGTCGCGCAGAGCTAGGAGGAGGGTGCGTTCGAGGCGCTTGATCTCGCGGTAGGCGACGAAGAGGAAGTTGCCGCTGCCGCAGGCGGGATCGAGGACGCGGAAGAGGCGGAGGTCGCGCAGAGTGTCGCGGAGCTTGCCGAGGTTTTTGCCGGCGGCGGCGGTGCGCTCGCGCCACGGGCGGCTGATGGTGGGGCCGACGACTTTCATGATGTCGGCCTCGCTGGTGAAGTGGGCGCCAAAGGCGTGGCGCTCGTCGCGGCTCTTGCCGTCCGCGCCGTCCTCCATGCTGTGCTGGAAGAGGGTGCCGAAGATTTCGGGCTTCACTTGCGCCCAGTCGTGGCGGTCGGCGGCTTTGAAGAGCTGGTCGGCTTCGGTCAGCTTGAGTTCGATGGGATCGACCTCTTTGAAGAGGCCGCCGTTGAAATACTTGATGCCGGCGTAGCGTCCGCCGCGCTCCTCTTTCTCGGTGGCCATCTGGCGGAAGAGGCCGCCGAGGAGATCGTAGGAATCCGCGGGCCGCTCGACACATTGCTCCAGCAGGTTGGTGACGAAGTTATCCGGCAGCAGGCCGATGTCTTCCGAGACGACAGAGACGAGAAGCTGGAGAATGAAGCGCTGGGCGCGAGTGCGGTCCTCCTTGCGCGCGATGATCTTGCGGAAGACTTCGGCGAAGGCGTCGGCGGCTTTGCGGGTGACTTCGACGCGGTTGTTGCCAAAGCGCGTGGGCTGCGGCACGGGCAGCATGAAGCCGAAGGAATTGCCGGACGAGGCGAGGTCGCGCAGGAGGACGCGCTCGACGGGATCGAAGAGCTGGATGTTCAGGTCGTAGATCCAGAATTCGTCGAAGTTGCAGAGAATGGCGTAGGCCGGTTTGTGCGGGACGATGTGGTTCCAGTAGTCCACGAGCTGGTCGTAGTGCCTTTCGAGATTCTCACCGCGCGACTTCATCTCGATGAGCACGCGCTTTGGCCAGACGAGATCGCCGTATTTCTTGCCGCCTTTCGCCTTCGCCGCGCCCTCGCCTTTGATGAGTTCCAATTGCGCGGAGCCGGGCTTTTTCGCGATGCGAAACTCGAACGTCGCGCCGGCCTCGATGACGCCCGCGTGACCCAGCGCGCGGAAAAAGTGGTCGAGGAAGGATTGCGCCTCGCTCTTCTCGTCGCCCTTCAGCGCGCGGGCGAAGGCGGCGAATTGCGCGAGGGAGGATTGGAGTTCAGCCGTGACCACGGGGCGGAGAGTGGCGGCAAGCCAGCCGCACGGCAAGCCCGGCGGAGGGCATTCCGCCGCCGGACGCGGTTACTTTTTCTCCGCGGGCTTCGCGCCGGGCTCCACGGGCTTCGCACCCTCGGCGATGGCGAAGAGATGGGTCTGGGTGCCGACATACATCACGCCGTTCGCCACGATGGGTGTGCTATAGACTGGCGCACCCATGTTGACCTCGCTGAGCAGCTTCAGTTTCTTGTCGGAGGCGAAGACGCAGACATCGCCATCTTCGTCACCGAGATAGACTTTGCCGTCGGCGACAAAGGTGCTGCCCCACATGTGGGCTTTCATGTCGTATTCCCACTGCTTCTTACCGGTCTCGGCGTCGAGGCAGTAGAGGAAGCCGCTGAAGTCGGCGATGAAGAGCAATCCATTGGCCGGGTCAATGCTGACGGTGGAAATGGAGCGGTGGATTTCCTTGAAATCCCAGATCAATCCCGTCTTGGTAATGTCGCCCGTCTTAGTGGCATCGACACACACAAGCCGGCCCACACCTTCGCCATGCTCGGGATCCTGGCCTATCGCCACATACACTCGGTTTTTGTAAAAGACGGGCGTCGCATTGATCTCGCTCGGGCCTTCGGCGGCGGGATACTTAATGGGCTTGCCGGCCTTGTCTTTCTTGTATTCCTCGGGCACGGCGTCAAACCACCAGACCTTCTTCATGTAAGTCGAATCACCGTCTTTCACCGGCTCTGGGCTGAAGGCGTAAAGGATGCCGTCGCCGCCGCCGAAATAGACCTGATCCTTGCCGCCGATCTTGCCGAGCGAGGGCGAAGTCCACTGGCCGTGCTTGATGTTAGTCCCGATCTTCGCGTCGTCTTCGGCAAGCAAGGTGCCGGTGTTCTTATCCAACTCGATGAAGGACGGCGACTGCGGCGACGGGATGTTCACATGGGTCCAGTCCTGTCCATTCGAGGTGCAGGCGAACAGCTTGTCGCCGAGGGTGATGACGGAGCAGTTCGAGGCGTTGTGCGGAAACACACCCAGCTCATCCATCATGTCATAGCGCCAGAGAATGTCGGCGTCCTTCGGGCCGGGCTCGATGGGTGGCTTGCCGGGACCGCCGAGATACTTGGCCTCGTCCTTGAAGGGGCCTTGGTTGCCATTGCTCATGCCTTCGGCATTGAGACACACCACCTCGCAGCGGTTCGTTACGACCCATACCTTTCCACCTTCCACATTCGGCGACGCTAGGATGCCGAGATACTCCCAATCGTTGACCTTGCCGCTGGCCAGCTTCGGTACGGCGAGCTGCCAGAGAAAGTCGCCGTTGTATTCATTGAGCGCGTAAAGGCACGAGCGGTCGTCCTTGTATTTCGGATCGCGCGGCGTGGCGTTGTTCGTGCCGACAAAGACCTTCCCATTTGCCACGACCGGATTGCCATAGGTCTGCGAGCCGAGCTTGACGACCCATTTCACATTCGCGACCCCGCTCAGATCGACGTCTTCCGTGCCCGGCTTGAAGGAGAAGGTGAAGTGCCCCTGCTTGTCCGGCTTCTCCGGCCCGAATTTTCCGGGCAGCCCCTTGATCGGTGAATACATATTCCGCCCCGGATCATTGCCGCCCCAGCGCGGCCAGTCTTCGGCGTGGGTAAAAGTAAGGCCGGCAAGCAGGGCAGTAAGCATGCAAGCGGCGTGTGCGAGGGGTTTCGTAATCATAATCATAATCATAATCGTAATCGTAATCGTAATCGGCTAATTTCCATCCTCGCCGCGCGCCCCGTACTCCGGCGCATCTTCAAATACCCGTGCGGAATCCTGACTCTTGATCAATCCCACCAACATCGAAACCACGTCAGCCAGTGTCCGCTTCCCGTCAATGACCTGCTCCAAACTCACGCGCGTCTTTGCCACCAGCACATCGAGACATGCCGCGCATTCCAGCGCCGAGCCGCGCGCGATGTCGAAGAATTTGCAGCGATCAGGGGAGGTGAACTTGCCGTTTCCCTCGGCGATATTGAACGGGATGGATGTCGAGGCGCGGTCGAGTTGATCGCGAGCCGAGAGGGACTTCGGGAGTGATTCGAGGAGGGGTTCGGCCCAGGCGTCGAAAGCGATGGCGTGCTGATAGACGCGGAGTTTTTCGTGGTCGAAGAGGGGCTGCATGGGACGATTACGATTAGGATTAAGATTACGATTACGAGGTCGCGGCGGTAGGGTGTCGCGACTCGGGAACTGGGTTGCAGGAGTTACTTGTTCGGCGTAACGGCGATGTTGTCGATCCAGACGCGCTGCTCCTGCGGGGAGAAGCCGAAGAGGCCCGGCGAGCCGTGGGTGTGGGCGGTTTTGACGGGGACTTCGAGGGTCCATGCCTCGGGCTCGACGTCGGTCTTTTTCCAAGCCTTCGCGCGGACGGTGCCGCTGCCGTCTTTGGCAACATCGACGCGGGCCTTGAGGCGGTACCATTCGCCCGGCGACCACTTGAAGGGGACGTTGTGCGCGAGGTCTTTGTATAACTCCTGGTTCGAGGCGATTTCGAGTTGCTGCGCGTTGCCTTTGAGTTCGATGACGTAGCGTTGGTTGATAACACCGGCCTCGCTCATCTTGCGTTTGTTGCCCTCGCTCATCACGTCGGCCTCGATGGTGTAGTCGCTCATGTCCGGTGCACCGATGAAGACCTGGCCGCGCTGGAAAAGTTTGTTGTCGATGGTCTTGCAGAAAGCCTTGGTGCCGCCATCGCCGGGAGCCTGGCGGACCTCGAAGCGAAAGCGCGCGCTGTTCCACCAGAGCGGCGGGTAGGAAAAGGCGGTGGGTTCCTCGATGACGTTCCAGTTCGTGGGGCCGGGCGCGGGTGCGGGCTTGCCGGGCTCAGCGGGCGCGAGCACGGGCGGCTCTTTGCCGAGGCCGGGGCCGGTGGTTTCTTTTAGCTCGAAGCTTTCAAAGTCCTGCTTGATCGGCAGCGCGCTGACGACACGGCCTTTGATGAAGCCGCTGATGTCGCCCACGGTCGCTTTCCATTGGCCGGCGGAAATCCCCTCGCCTGCGAGTTGGCCGTCGGCGTTGAAACTCGCCTTCATCGTCGCTTTCACGAGCGCGGTCGGAGGGAT
>JANXSB010000471.1 GCA_025352865.1 Chthoniobacter sp.
AGGAGCACATCGAAGCCGTCGGCGAGGCGCGCGAGTTCGCGGCCGAGGTGCGTGATGACGCGGGGATCGAGATCCGCCAGCCCGGCCACGCCGGACGCGCCGCAGACGATTTGCACACCGCCGGGGCCGGGCGTGAGCACCTGGGCGAGCGTGCTGCGGCCCTCCACCACATCGAGCAGCGTGCCGCGGGGCGTGACGCCGGCAAAGATATGCACGTTGGCCATGCCGAGGTCGGCATCGAAAAGCAGGACGCGCCGCCCGCGCACGGCGAGGGCGGTGGCGAGATTCACGCTCACGGTCGTTTTGCCCACGCCGCCTTTCCCGCTGGTGACGGCGATGACTCGCAAGGTGCGCTGCCGCCGGGAGAATTGGTTGCGGACGACGGCGAGGGATTTTCCCTCGATGAAAAGCGCGTGGTGAATCTCGTGAAGCAGGCGCGCATCGTGGTCATCGCGCAAAACGTCCTGAAATTCGCTGCCGATGAACTGCCGGTGGGCGGGCTCGATTGCAGACCCCGAAGCGGTTGAGGGAGGTGGGGTGCGCGGCTTCATGTCACGCACAACTCGGCGAAAGGTGGAAGCAGGCACCAGCCAGCGAATTTCCAGCAAAGACCCAATATATGGGGGTTGGTTTCAACTTGACTGTCCATTAGTGGTGTCCAAGATGCCTTTGTCAAGCATCTAGCCCTCCGAATGGATGAAATTCATTTTTACTGCACAATCTGCGGCGTAAGCCTCTCCGCCGTGGCCGAGAGTGCCGGAGGGTTCTGCGATTGTCCGCGGTGTCTGCGGGTCATACCCATTCCGGGTTTTCCGGCCCAACCTGGCCAGTCTGCGGAGCTGGCGGCGGTGTTTTCGCCGCACATTTTGGAGATCGAGATCAAGTTTCTCTGCGACTGCTGCGAAAATAAAATCCGCGTGGATGCGCGGCTTCAGGGCACGATGCGCGACTGCCCGGTCTGCGCTCACCCCACGAAGGTGCCCGAGTGGGGAGGTTCGCTGCCGGCCATGCCAGCCCACCCGGCCCGGCCAGTGGTGCGGCTGACGGCGGAAGAGTGCGAGTTTCTCAGCACACCGATGAAGCACGGCGAGCGGGTGCTGCTCGCTGCGGGGGACCGGTAGAAAATGGTGAAAACGAGCGCCCCTATTCTCGAACAAAGTTGTCCGGCGTGCGGCGGGCTGTTCATGATCAGTGCCGGGAGTCGGAGGAAAAAAGTCCAGTGCCCGCAATGCCGGGAGGTGGTGAGTCTGACGCCGCACGCTGAGGTGAACGGGACGCCGGATGCCAGTTTGACGGCGGTACCGGAGTGGATGGCGCGTTGTGAAAAGTTGCAGGCGCGCATCGAGGCGCTGGAGCAGCAAGTCGAGGCGCTGATGGTGACGCCGCGGAACCGCGCGCCGCTGATCGCGGAACGCCGTCACGATTTCAGCGCGGTGTCACGCGAGATCATGCCGCCGGGTGATTCGGCGGAAAATCACGATGCGCCTGCGCGTACGGATGAGGGATTGAAGCGCGAAGTTTTCCGCGCGGAGGAACTCCCGAGTGAGGTGGCTGCGCGGACTTTTCACCCACCCACGCCGGAGATCATGCTGCTCGTGGCCGCCGGAGACGGTGCGGCGCGGCAGTTGGCGGAAACGCTCACGAAAATCCTCGTCCGCGTCGGCTGGAAGGTGCGTGGCGTGATCGAAGGGCAGACGCTGTCCGGCGGGCGTGGGCTGACGCTCACGGCCGGACCGGCGCTTCCATTGGAAAGGGTCACGAGCACGCTCAAGGCGTTGCGAGAGGCCGGCTTTGCCATGACTTTTCAACTCGATCCGGGGTGCGAATCGAGTGGGACCACGTTGTTCGTTGAGGCAGGCGGAGAGGCGGAAAATGAAGCGGGCTTGAACGCGTAGGCGAAGCCGCAAGGCGGCTCTGAGGTGGCATGCGATTAGCTAAACTTTCCGGGCATGACCTCGCTGAACGCCCTCAAAATCAAAATCTTCGCCGATGGCGCCGACAAGGCCGGGATGCTCGACCTTTACGCCAATCCGCTGATCCAAGGGATGACGACGAACCCGACGCTGATGAAGAAGGCGGGCATCACGGACTACGAGGCGTTTGCGAAGGATGTGCTGCAGACGGTGAAATCGAAGCCGATTTCCTTCGAGGTGTTTGCGGATGATTTCAAAGAGATGCGGCGGCAGGCGCTGCGGATGCGGGACTGGCAGGAAAATGTGTATGTGAAAATCCCGGTGCTGAGCCCGGCGGGCGAGTCGGCGATGGGGCTGATCCGCGATCTCGCGCAGTACGGTGTGCGGCTGAATGTGACCGCGATTTTGTCGGAACGGCAGATCGAGCAGGTGGCTGGCGCGCTGGTCGCCGAGGTGCCGTCGGTGGTGTCGATTTTTGCGGGACGCATCGCGGATACGGGACGCGATCCGATGCCGATCGTGCGGGCGAGTCACGCGGTGCTGCGCGGCCTGCCGAAGGCGGAGGTGCTGTGGGCGAGCGTGCGCGAGGTTTTCAATATTTTCCAGGCGGACGAGGCGGGCGCGCAGATCGTGACGGTGCCGCACGACATCCTGCACAAGGCGATCTCCATGGGCGGGCGCGATCTTGATGCGCTGTCGCTCGATACGGTGCAGATGTTTGACCGCGACGCAAAGGCGGCGGGCTACACGCTGGCTA
The DNA here is from genome assembly GCA_025352865.1 of Chthoniobacter sp. GTDB lineage: Bacteria > Verrucomicrobiota > Verrucomicrobiia > Chthoniobacterales > Chthoniobacteraceae > Chthoniobacter. The sequence continues at coordinate 2,671 of JANXSB010000471.1, forward strand.
CTTCGCCGGCGGCTCCGGCGGAAGCGGTGCCGCTGCGGAAGGCGGCTTAGGCGGGGCGTCGATTTTGTCGCGGAGTTCGAGAAATTCCTTTTGCGTCGGGCGCAGTTCGAGCGCTTTTTTGAGCGGCGCTTTGGCGGCTTCGATCTTGCCGGATTCAAAGCGGACGCGGGCGAGCAGATAGTATGTCTTGGCGTCTTCGGGTTCGGCGTCGAGGGAACCGAGGAGGAATTTTTCGGAAAGGTCCCAGCGTTTTTCCTCCATCGCGAGCACGCCGAGATTGTTGAGCGCGCTGGCGTGTTTCGGCTTGAGCGCGAGGGTGCGTTTGTAAAAATCCTTCGCGCGGGCGCGGTCATCTCCGCGCGTGTGCGGGTCGAGGGCGTGGTTGCTTTTTTCGAGCCAGAGATTGCCGAGAGCGAAGTTGATTTCGGAGTTGTCCTGCACATAGGCGTAGGCGGTTTCGAAGTTGCGCTGCGCGAGGTCGAGGTCGCCCGACGCGAGAGAGCGGATGCCGGCGTTGTAAAAATCGAGCGACCACAGGCCGGGATCGGTGCGCGGAATGGAAACGAACGTCGCTGCGCCGAGGGCCAGCGCCAGATAAGTGCCGACGCCGAGCCAGTGGCTCCGCGCGAGGTTTGTCCAAAGCTGCCAGAGCCCGAGCGCGGCGAGGATCATGAGTCCCGGCACGGCGGCGAGGCGGTA
>JANXSB010000517.1 GCA_025352865.1 Chthoniobacter sp.
GGGAGATGAAGGACTTCATGATCGGCATGCAGGTCGTGGCGCTGATCGTGCCGCGCGATGTGTGGGAGGGCGGCGTGCATGAACTGACCAAGGCGCAGGTGCTGGGGATCTACGAGGGGACGATCAGGAACTGGAAGGAAGTGGGCGGGGCCGACGCGCCGATCAAGTTTTTCAACAGCGAGCGCGGGCGCGGCGTGTGGGAGGTTTTCGCGACGTGGCTCTATGGCGAGACGCGCAAGGCGCCGATTGGGAAATTTCCCATCACCGTGGATGGCGAGGACGCGCGGAACACGGTCAGTTTCACCAAAGGCGCGCTGGGGCTGGCGCAGTTCAACTGGATCGATGGAAAAACCATCTACGGCCTCGCGATCAAGGATGGGAGCGGCCCGGCGGTCGAGCCCAACGTCGCGAATGCCGCCGCGGGCACCTACCCGCTGGCGCGTCCGGCGATTGTCGCGGTGGGGGAAAGGCCGGTGGGGGCGAAGAAGAAAGTCATCGACTTTCTGCTCGGCCCCGAGGGGCAGGAGATCGTGGGGCAGAGCGGCCTCATCCCGCTCAAAGACCTCGAGCCGAAGTAGCGGTTTCGTGGAGTGCCGTCCCTACCCGGCTCCGCCGCTCAGTCAAACACCGCGTGGCAGAGCGCGACGGAGGCGATGACCGCGACGGTATCCGCGATCAGCCCGACGGCGACGGCGTGGCGGGTGCGGCGGATGGAGACGCTGCCGAAATAAACCGCGAGCACATAGAACGTCGTCTCCGTGCTGCCGTAGATCGTGCCCGCGAGGCGGCTGATAAAGCCGTCGGGCTCGTGCAACCGCGCCACCAGCTCGATGAAAAGGCCGTTCGTGGCGCTGCCGCTGAGCGGGCGCATGAGCACCATCGGGAGCAGATCCGCGGGAAAGCCGACGGCGCTGAGCATGGGCGACAGTTTCTCCGAGAGCAGCGCGATGACCCCCGCCTTTTGCAGCATGCCGATCGCCACCAGCATCGCCACCAGATAAGGCACCGTGCGCTGCGCCGTGCCCCACGCCTCCTTCGCGCCCTCCACGAACTGCTCATACACCTTCACCCCGCGCAGCGTGGCGTAGAGCGGGAAGAACGACAGCAGGAACGGAATCGCCAGCAGGGACACCGCCATCAGCGCGCGGATGCCCGCCGACTTCCCCGCGAACTCCGCCGGCGGCGGCAAAGCGCCCAGCCATGCGAACCATTCCGGGAAGAGCAGCAGGAAATACATCGCGAAAAAGAGCGCGAAATACCCCCCCATCACCGCATACTTCGTCCCCGACAGCGGCAAGAGCACCACCTTTTCCAAATCCAGCGCCTCCGGCTCCGCACCCGCCGCGTGCGACTCCACACCTTCTTCGGCCAAAGGCGCGACGCGAAACATCGGCAGCCGCTCCAGCACCTTCGCCGCCAGCACGCCCGCCGTCGCCGCGCAGGTCGTCGCGAGAAAGGCCGTGATGACAATCGCCGTCGGCCCCTTCGCGCCCTGCGTGGCGAGGATGCCGATGGCCGTGAGCGGCAGCAGTTGGATGGACGCCGTATTCAGCGCCAGGAAAGTACACATCGCATTCGTCGCCGTGCCGGGGCGCGGGTTCAGCGCTTCGAGCAGGCGCATGGCGCGCAAGCCGAGCGGCGTCGCCGCGTTACCGAGGCCGAGCATATTCGCGGCCATGTTCATCACCATCGCTCCCATCGCCGGATGCTCCGGCGGCACCTCGGGAAAAAGCCGGCGCAGCACTGGCCGCAACGCGCCCGCCAGCGCCTGCACCAAGCCCGAACGCTCCGCCAGCCGCATCATCCCGAGCCAGATCGCCCACACCCCAAGCAGCGGCAGCGCCACCTTCATCACCGCCTTCTCCGCGCCCTCGAAAGCCCCGCTCGTTACGTCCGGCAGCTTCCCCGTAAAGCCCGCCACCACTACGGCAGTGACGAGCATCGCGAGCCAGATGATGTTCAGCATGGCCCGCATCTAGCGCGAAAGACGGGGCCGCTGGAAAGGGCGAAGTTTTCCGAGCAGCACCGTGCCGCTCGTGTGCGTCAGCCATCCGGCTAAAGCCACCGTCGCATCGCACCGAACCTGCTATGCCAAGGCGGCGAACATCTGATCCCCATGCACCGCACCCAGTCCGTCCAGACCCGCACACCCTCCAGAGGTATGCCAGAAAAACCATCGCCCTCCCACCGTTCGCCGCTCAAACAACGGCCCTTGCGGCAGGCCGGGCAGTCCGGGAATGAGAAACTGTCGGAAATCGTGCTCGATGCGCTTGGAGATTACTTCATCGCCGCGATGTTCTCACTCTTCGCCCTCGTGGAGTGGCTTCGTGTCTGGCGAAAAGACCAGTTTCATCCGTGGCTCTGGTCGGCAGTCGCCGTCATTGCCGTTGGTGTTGCTGCCTTGCGGATCATCGCGAGAATGCGCGTGGCTCATCAGCATCGCGAAGGGCGCGACGGGGAGCAGCTCGTCGCCGAACGGCTCGAAGAATTGCGCAGCGCGGGCTTTCAGCCGCTGCACGACCTCATCGCAGGCGATTTCAATATCGACCACGTCCTCATCGGGCCGAGCGGGATCTTTGCCGTTGAAACCAAAACGCTGGGCAAGCGCGGGGGTGCGGAGGAAAAGGCTGTGTTCGATGGAAAGGAGATCACGATCTGCGGGAAGACGCTGCCGCGAAACCCCGTCGCGCAAGCCTGCGCCAATGCCGCCTGGCTGCGCGACTTCCTGCGGGAATCTACAGGGCATGCTTTCCCGGTCACGCCAGTGGTCATGCTGCCGGGCTGGTATGTGTCAGCACAGGTGCCGATGCGTGACATTCTCGTGCTCAATGCTCATCCCAGCGGCTTGCAGTCCTACATCGTGAGGCAGCCCGAACGTCTGCCACCGGAGGACATCGCGTTGGTAAAGACCCATCTCTCCATGTTCATCCGCAAGCCTTGGCGGA
>JANXSB010000520.1 GCA_025352865.1 Chthoniobacter sp.
CGACGGCACCACTACGCGCGCAGCGCACGCTCGATGAGGAGCGTGGCGAGGCGCTGCGTCGCAGCGTCGAGCGCGGTGTTGGCGCGCTGCAGCGGCTGGCCGGCTCCGGTGGCGAGGGCGGTTTCCACTTCCGTCACGCGCTGGGCGATGAGCGCGCGCTCGTCGTCACTCAGTTCACCGCCCGCCTGCGCGAGCGCCTGGCGGACGGCGGGGAGGAGTTCGTCGGATTTCAGTTTCGCCTCGACGAAGACGCGGTCGCTCATGTCCTCAAAGGCGTGTTCGAGCGATTCTTCGAGCATCTTTTCCACGGCCTCGTCGGAGACATCCACGGCGCTGGTCATCGCCACGGTTTTTTGCGCGCCGGTTTTCGTGTCGCGCGCGAGGACGTGGAGGATGCCGTTCGCGTCGATCTCGAACTGCACGCCGACCCGCGCGTGGCCTTTCGGCGCGCGCTCGAAGGCCAGTTCGAATTCGCCGAGCCGCCAGTTGTCCTTCGCGAGTTCGCGCTCGCCTTGGAGGACGGTGATTTTCATCGCGGTCTGCCCGGCGACGGCATTCGTGAACATCTCGCCGGCCTTGATCGGGATCGTGGAGTTGCGCGGGATAATGACGTTCATCAAGCCGCCGAAAGTCTCGATGCCGAGCGAGAGCGGCGTCACGTCGAGCAGCAGGACGTTCTGCACCGCGCCGCTGAGGATGCCCGCCTGGATGGTCGCGCCGAGGGCCACGGCTTCGTCGGGGTTTTGCGAAATGTTTGGCTCGCGCTGAAAGATCGCGCGCACGAATTCGCGCACGAGCGGCATGCGCGTCTGGCCGCCGACGAGGATCACTTCGTCGAGGTCGGCAGGCGTGAGCTTTGCATCCTGAAGCGCGCGCAGGCAGTGGGCGCGCGTCTTTTCCACGATGGGTCGCGCGAGGCGCTCCAGCTCGGTGCGCGTGAGGGTGTGGGTGAAACTCTCCGCGCCGGCCAGGAACGGCAGGTCGATCCGCGCCTCGTCCTCAAACGACAGACGGTGCTTCGCCACGATCACCGCTTCGTGCAGCCGCGCGTCCGCTTCGAGGGACAAATCTGAAATCTGAAGCCGAGCGAAGCGAGACGCCTGGGCGACATGGGGCAATCTGAAATCTGAAATCACCGCCGCGTCGATGTCGTCGCCGCCGAGGCGGGTGTTGCCGTTGGTGGCGAGGACTTGGAAGACGCCTTGGTTGAGTTCGAGGATCGAGATGTCGAAGGTGCCGCCGCCGAGGTCGAAGACGGCGATCTTCGAGCGGTCGCCGAGCTTGTCGAGGCCGTAGGCGAGCGCGGCGGCGGTGGGTTCGTTGACGATGCGCTCGACGGTGAAGCCGGCGAGTTCGCCCGCGGCTTTCGTGGCCTGCCGCTGCGCGTCGTTAAAGTACGCGGGCACCGTGATGACGGCGCGCGTGACCTCGCAGCCGAGCGCGCGTTCCGCATCGGCGCGGAGCTTTTTCAAGACGAGCGCGGAGATTTCCTCCGGCGAAAACTCGCGCTCGCGCACCCGCACGCGCACGGGCGCACCGCGTTCGCCGGCGAGCGCGTAGCTCACGCCATCGGTTTCCTCGCCAACGCGGCGGCCAATGAAACGCTTCACGGAATAAACCGTCGCGGCGGGATCGAGCGCCCGCATGCGGGCGGCGGCGCGCCCCGCGAGCGGTTCGCCGTTTTGCGGAAAATGGACGACGGAGGGCGTGAGCTGCTCGCCATCAGCATCGGCGAGCAGGATGGGAAAGCCGGCGTCCATCGCGCCGATGAGCGAGTTCGTGGTGCCGAGGTCGATGCCGACGATCGGGGACATCCTACCGCCGCTTGGCGCGCGGGATCTGCGGCGGGTCGATGTCGGTGGGCGGAACCTGCGGCATCCTCTCGGCGGCATTGGCGGCAGGAGAGGCGCTGCCGGTGACGGGCTCGATCCCCGGCGGCTCAATGCCCGGCTCGGGCGCGGGCGCGGCAGGCGCGGGGCGGTCGCCGCGGGACCAGCCGTTTTCGGCGGCGAGTTTTTCGGCGAGTTCGAGCGGCCATTCGGGATTGGAGAAAAACTCGGCGTTGCCGCGTTCCTTGAGCTGCCGGTAGGTCGTCACGAAGACTTCGTTTTCCACGGAGTCTTTCACGGCGAGCGCGGGGTAGCGGCGCATCGCCTCGAGCTGCGCGCTGCGGGTGACGGCGGCGAGATCGGTGCCAGCGGCAGCCGTGGCCTCTGCGGCAGGCCGCGCCGTGTTGCTGGCGGTTTCGGTCTTCGCCGTTTCCGCCGCATTCGCCGCAGCCGCGTTCACCGCCGCGAGCGCGGTAGCCATTGCGGATTCCTTGGTCTCTTTCACCGGCGCGGTTTCCTTCATTGCGGCGGTTTCCTTCGCGGGCTTGCCGCCGAGAATTTCCACAGCCGCCACCGGCAGCGAAACGTGCAGGTCGCGGACGATGAAAGTCGCCTCGCCACCCTTCGCTTCGAGCAGCGGGAAAACGTCGCCTTCCTTGATGAGATACGGCTTCTCCGCGATGACCACGCGCGAGTCCTTGAGCACTTTCACCTGCGGCTGGGTGCCGTCCGGTTTCGCGAGCGCAAAGGCCTGCGTGAGCAGCGGCGGTCCGGTCTCGATGGGATGTGCGGCCACGACGCCCGCGCCCTGCGGCGCGGCGATCCCGGCGAGCGTCTCGTAGCCGCGATCGACGAGCGCGACGACCGCGCCGAGCAGGACGACGAGGGCAATGGCGAGGAAGCCGCCGTTGCGCTGCCGGAAGACGTGCATCCGCGCGAGGACGAAAAGCGCCGCGCAAGTAACGAGGCACGCGGCCAGCGAGAGCACCGCCTTTTGCCCCGTGAGCACGACGGCAGCGATGAGCAGCGCGAGCCCGAGCACGAGCGTGACCGCGCCCCAGACGAGATTGCGCCGGCCAAAGCCGCGCTCGCGCAGGGCGGGCACCTCGACGTAGCGTGGCTGGAATTTGTCCTCGCGCTCATCGCCGGGCGCGATCGGATCGACGATGCGCGGCACATAAGGGCGCGGGGTGGGGCTCGGAAGTTCGGGAGTTTTCACGGGCCGGGAGAATGCCACAGTTTGGCCTCGTGAAAAGGGATTTGGCGATTGGGCGGTGTGGCGATTTAGCGATTGGATTGAAAAGTCACGCCCCTCCGTCAATCCAATCGCCCAATCATTTCAAAAAAACTCCGTCCGCCCGTCATACCCGTGGCTGACGTGGATGGGGTGGCCGATTTCCTCGAGGATCTGCCGCGTGAGGTTGAGCTTCGTTTCGAGAAAGGTGTCGTCGTGCATCGGGTCGTGGTGCGTCACCACCCAGCGGCGCACGTTGGCGAGCTTCATCAGCACGCACGCATTGGCGACCGAGCAGTGGCCCCAGCGGATTTTCCCGAGGTACTCCTCCGGCGTGTACTGCGCCTCGTGGACGACGATGTCGGCGTCGGCGAGAAAATCGATCATGTCGGCATACGGCAGCGCCAGCGGGTGGCGGCGCGTGATTTCCTCCGGCGGGCCGGTGTAGCCCTGGAGGAATTCATTGTCCGGCACCCACGCGATTTTTTTCCCGCCGATGGCGATCTTGTACCCCACAGTCGCGCCGGGGTGCTGGGCAAATTCCCACGAGACTTTCGCCGAGCCCACGGACATCGGGCTGGCCGTGAGATGCCGGAACTGCAGCCGCCCCTGCATGTCCTCCATTTGCACGGGGAAATATTCGCGGTCGAGCTGCCCGCTGAAGACCGACTCGAGGTCTTTGCCAAAACCCGCCGCGCCGTAGATCACGATCTCGCATCCGGGCTGGTAGGCGGGTGCGAAAAACGGGAAGCCCTGGATGTGATCCCAGTGCGTATGGGTGATGAAAAGATGGATGCGCGGCGGCGGCGCGGAGAGGATCTCGAGGCCGAGTTCGCGGATGCCCGAGCCGGCGTCGAAGATGAACAGCTCGCCGCCGCCCGCCACGGACATGCACGAGGTATTGCCGCCCGCGCGGAGAAAGCGCGCGCCCGGCGTGGGCGTGGAGCCGCGCGTGCCCCAGAGGGTGAAGTGCGGTCGGCTGGCATCGAGCACGAGGCTGGGGTTCGCGGGCGTGGGCGTGCTCATGGCGGGGAAGATTTGAAACACAGACTGCGATGCAGCGGAAGTCCAAAGCCGCCACTGCTGGCGCAAAAGCCCGGCCGCCTCCGCAATTTCAGGCCGGTTGCCCACCGGCCGCCCACTCGACAGACACCACGAGCATGAGGTTCACGCTCACGATGCGATCTTCGCGGATTTTTCCCGTAACCCGGCGCGCGGGCGGTGCGTCTGCGCTGGTAATTCCGCCGTGTCCGCACGCACCATCCCGCTCTTCCACTTATGTTGTCATCGCTCTTCTGCCGCAGATTTTTCACCTCCCTCGGGTTGCTCCTCGGCGCGGCTTTACCCCTCCACGCGCGGCTGGGCGAGACGGAGGCGCAGTCGCAAGTGCGCTACGGCGCGCCCACGCCGGAGCTGGTCGGGGCGGGGGACAAGCCGCTGGTCGAAGGGGCGAAGGAGGTGGCTTACAATTTCCAGGGCTGGCGGGTGCGGGCGGCTTTCATCAATGGGACGACTGTGCGGATCGAGTACGCGCATCTGCCGGAGAACAATGCGCCGAAGCCGGTCGCGGAGGATGAAATCCGGGCGGTGCTCGAGGGGGAAAAGGGGACGTTTTCCTGGAAGGAGGAGAAGCCGAAGACGGGCAACAAGGGCCTCGACGCGCTGAAGACGATGTTTGACGGGCGCAAGTGGGAGCGCAGCGATCACGCGCAGGCGAGCCTGAAGGCGAACCTGCTGCTGACCCTGGAAGTGCATGAGGTGGAGGCTTACGAGAAGAAGCTGGCGAAGCAGCCGAAGACCGGCACGCCCGCGAGTCCCGGCGTGCCGAAGTTCTGACGCGGGCAGGGGATTCGCGCGGAGTTTTTTTGCGCAAAGATACTGCTCGGACGGACGGCCCGCGTTTGCTCCATTGCCGCCGCCGCCATGAATGAACTGCTGATTTTTCGCCCACCCGGCGTGATGCGATCCGCGCCCGATGTCATCAATCGGAAGACGATCGCGGGCCTGTGCGGCGCGGGGATTCCGTGCTCCGAGCATGAGCTGTGGCCGCAGTGGTGGGCGGAAAAAATCTGGGCCTCGGCGCTGCCGGGCAAGCAGCGGCTTTTCGAATACGGACCGGCGCTGCTCAGCCTCGCCGCGCATCGCCGCAAAATCCCCAATGCCAGTGCGGTCTGGATCAACGGGCCGGCCAGTCCGCTGAACACGTCTTGCTGGTTCGAGCGCGCGGTGCTCGCGGCGGGGAAGCCGTACATTTTCCATTTGCAGGACGATTGGTTTTCCGTGCCGGCGCAGTCCGGGCGGGCGGCGGCGCGGGTGCGGCTGGCCACGCTCACGGTCGTGCCCACGGAGCCGCTGCGGGAGCGCATCCTCGCGCTTTTTCCGCAGACGAAAGTGCTCGTGCTCGAAGAGGCCATCGACATCGACCGCGTCCGTCCGCTCGCGCTGACGGCGGATGACGGCGTGCCGTTTTTCGTCTGGAGCGGACACACCGCGAGCCTCGCCGACCTGAAAAAATTCGCGGGCATCTTCGGGCGGATTCACGCGAAGTTTCCGTTCAAGCTCCGCATCATGTGCGGCGAGAGGCGGCCGGTGTTTGAGGCCGCGTTTCCGTGGGAATGGATGCCCTACGACCGCGCCGCCGAGTCGGAGGTGCTCGCGGGCGCGGCGGCGGGCCTGGCTCCGCTGGAAGACAGCGCCTACTCCCGCTGCAAGGGCGGCTACAAAGTCAAAACCTACCTCGCCGCGGGCATCCCCATCGTCGCCTCGCCCGTCGGCCATCACGCCAGAATGATCGAGTCGGGCGTGAATGGATTTCTCGCGGACACGGAAACGGAATGGGAGGAGGCGCTGCTGAAACTCCTCGCGGATCGCGAACTCGGCCGGCGGCTCGGTGCCGCGGCGCGGGCCTCGGCGGTCGCGAAATACTCGCACGAAGTGCTCATGCCGGTCTGGGCCGACGGCCTGCGCGCGGCGCTCCCGCAGCTCGCGGGGCGCTGATTATTTCAGCGGCGCGACGTGCGGGACAGCGGCGGCGGCGGTCGTTTTCACGCCTTCGGAAAACTGGCGGTGGTCGCCTTCGCCGCGGCGCATTTGGAAGGGCACGCTCTTCACCACGCCGAGGACGAGGGTCGAGAATTTCGGATCCTTTTCGAGCGCGCCGGAAACTTTCTCGATGGCCGGGCGGTCGTAGAATTCCATGCCGCGGCCCAGCGCGTAGGTGAGCATTTTCTCGCTCACGCAGCGGAGAAAGCCGGCGCGCTTTTTCGTGGAGAGGATCTCGCGGAGTTCGGCGGGGCCTTTGAATTTCTCGCCGCTCACAAGCTCGCCCTGCGGGTCGATCGGCTCGCCCGCGTCCTTTTCGCGCCACGCGCCCACGCCGTCGAAATGTTCGAGCCCGAAGCCGATGGGATCCATGCGCGCGTGGCAGCTCGCGCAGACGGGATCGGTGCGGTGCTGCTCCATGCGCTGGCGCAGCGTGCCGTGGAGTTCCTTGCGGTTTTTGTCGTCGAGATTGGGCACCTCCGGCGGCGGCGGTGGTGGCGGCGTGCCGAGCAGGTTTTCGAGCACGTACTTCCCGCGCTTCACCGGCGAGGTGCGGTTTGGATTCGAGGTCAGCGTGAGAAAGCTGCCCTGGCCGAGGATGCCGCCGGGCCGGTTCGCGGGGAGCTTTACTTTCACGAACGCCTCCCCCTCGATGCCGGGGATTTCGTAGTGCTTCGCGAGCCGCTCGTTCACGAACGTGTAATCCGCCGCGATGAAATCCAGCACGCTGCGGTCCTCGCGCATGATCGTCTCGAAGAGCATCTCCGTCTCGCGCTCCATCGCGGCGGCGAGCGCGCGGTCCCACTCGGGAAAGGTCTTCGCGTCGGGCTGCACGAGCTTGAGGTTGCGGATTTGCAGCCACTGGCCGGCGTAGTTTTCCACGAGCGCCGCGGCCTTTTTGTCGGCGAGCATGCGCTTCACCTGGGCGTCGAGATTCTTGCGCAGCGTGCCCTTTTCCGCCTCGGCGAAAAGCGCGTCGTCGGGCATCGTGCTCCACAGGAAATACGAGAGCCGCGAGGCCAGCGCCCAATCGCTGATCGGCGCGGCGACTTTCGGGCTGTCGGGATTCGCCTGCATCTCGTCGCGGAAAAGGAAGTGCGGCGAGACGAGGACGGCCGTGACCGCGGTCTGCACGCTCTGCTCGAAGTTGCCGCCCTTTTTCAGCGCCTCCTTGTAGATCCACACGAAGCGCTCGACCTCGTTCGGCGCGAGCGGGCGGCGGAAGGCGCGCTTGCCAAACGCTGTCAGAATCATGCGCGCGGACTTTTCAAAACCCGGCTCATTCTGCGGCTGCCCCGCGCCGGGGCGGAAGATCGCGTACTGCGACGCCGGCGCCTTCACCGGCTGCGGCGGCGTGAGGAAGACGAGCTGCCGCAGCGTGAAAGTGCGCGTCACCGGCTTGCCCTTGTCCACCTCGGGCTTCGCCAGCGGGTTCGCCACCTTCAGCTCGAACGTGTGCGCGCCCGCCGCCGACACTTTCACCGGTGCCTTGAGCACATCCTTTTTGTCCTTCGTCCCGCTGAGATCGAAAGTCCGCACGAGCTGCCCGTCGAACTTGCACTCCACCTTCGTCACATCGCCACCGATCTTCGCCGACTCCGCCGTGAGCCGCACCGTGTATTCGCCCGGCGCGGGCAGGTCCAGCTTCACGCTCGATTCGCTCTCGTCGATCTTCCGCGAGACCTGCGTCGTCCCGTTCTTCGGCCCGCCCTCGATCTTGAAAAGGTCCACCTCGATCTTGTCCGGGCGCGGCTTGTGGTCATTGAGGATCGCCATGCTCATCACCTTCTCCGCCGCCGAGAGATAGCGCTCGAAAAGCACCGGCGGCAGCGAAAGCACATCGCCGTTATTGTCGAAACCGTAGCCGGAATCATCCGCCGGGAAATCATCCGCCGGCTGGAAGTCCACGCCCACGAGATCGCGGATCGTGTTGTTGTACTCCGCGCGGTTCAGCCGGTGCAGCGTCACCCGGCCGGGGTCCGGGTGATCCGGGTCGCACGCGAAGACCGCCGTGTCGATCCACTTCATGATCTTCTCCCGCTCCGCCAGCGCCGGCTGCTTTTCATCATCCGGCGGCATGTCGCCCGTGCGCAGATTCTCCAGCACCATCCCCCACGTCTTCTGGTCATTGAGCATCGCCTCCGGCGTCTTGAACGTATCGAGCGAAAGCTTGCCCTTCGACTTCCCATTGCCGTGGCACTTGTAGCAGTACGTTTCGAGCAGCGGCTTCACCTCCGCGGCATAGTCCGCCGCCGCCTCCCCGCGCGGCACAGCGGCGGCGAGGAGGAGCAGCGGGAGAAAAATGCGGACGGTTTGCACAGCGGAGCCGAAGGTGCCGCAGCGTGGAAATTTGGCAAGTCGCCGCACCCGGCACGCGAAGGTTGCCAGCGCGGCGTCTGCGGCGGAAGATGATGGCGGTTATGCAACTCCATCTCAGTCCCCGCCATGTGCGGCTCACCGCCGCGATCCACCGCCACGTTGCCGAAAAGATCGAGCACCTCGAAGCGCACACGAATGAGATCGTGGCCGCGCACATCGTCCTGCTGCACGACGCGACCGCGAAACCCGCCGATGCTTTCACCGTGAAGGTCCACCTCGCCATTCCCGGCCCGGACATCCATGCCGAGGAATCCGCCGCCGAGCTCTACGCCGCGCTCGATGTGGTGGTGGACAAGCTCGCGCGCCAGCTCCGCAAGCGGAAGACCAAGCGGACGGACAAGGTGCGCAGCAAAGCGCAGAAGGCCGTGCGGAAGCGGAAGACCGGGGCGTAGGAAATTGTGCGATTGGATTGAAAGCAGCACCGTCTTTCCCAATCCAATCGCTCGATCGCCAAATCGCCCAATTCCTTCCCATGCACCCCAAACTCAACGCCGCCGTGGTCGGCTGTGGCATTGGCAAAAGCCACATGCTCGCCTTCCAGAAAGTCCCCGACCTTTTCATCCTCGCCGCGATCTGCGACCTCGATGTGGCGAAGACGCGGGCGCTCGCCGATGAGCTGAAAGTCCCCAAGACCTACGCCACGCTCGACGCGCTGTGCGCTGATCCGGCGATTGATGTCATTGACCTCGCCACGCCGCCGCACCTGCACCTCGCGCAGATCCAGCAGGTGCTCGCGGCGGGCAAGCACGTCATTTGCGAAAAGCCGCTGGTGCCTTCACTGCGCGATGTGGACTTCCTCACCGGCGTGGAAAAAAGGAGCGGCAGGCGCATCCTGCCGATCTTTCAGTACCGCTACGGGCATGGGTTTCAGCGGCTGAAATTCCTCCAGGATCGCGGGCTCACGGGGCGGGCGCACACCGTCAATATCGAGACCTCGTGGCGGCGGCGCGACGACTACTACGCGATCGCGTGGCGCGGCAAATGGCAGACGGAACTCGGCGGCTGCTGCCTGACCCACGCCATCCACGCGCACGACATGCTGACCTACATCAACGGCCCGGTCGCCCGCGTCTATGCCCGCTGCACCACGCGCGTGAATCCCGTGGAGGTCGAGGACTGCGCGGCGATCACGTTTGAAATGGCGGACGGTTCGCTCGCCGGCTCGACGGTCACGCTCGGTCGCGCGGACGAGATTTCGCGGCACAGCTTCGTCTTTGAAAAGATGAGCGCCGACAGCAATCTGCGCGCCTACGACAGCAGCGGCGATCCGTGGGTTTTCAAAGGCGACACGCCCGCGCTCCAGGCGGAGATCGACGCGGCGCTGGCGGAGTTCACGCCCGAGCCCGAGCACTACCAGGGGCAGTTTGCGCGCTTCCACAAAGCGCTCCACGAGGGCGGCGAAATCCCCGCCACGCTCGCGGATGCGCGTCAGGCGCTGGAGCTGATCACGGCGATTTACTGGTCGGCGGAAAGCGGTGAGCCCGTCACTTTGCCCATCGGCAAAGACCACCCGAACTACGCCAACTGGTCGCCCGCGAAGTACCGCGCCTAGCCCGGCGGCGGCGCGATCGTGAGGCCCGCGCGGTTGAGGATGACGATCTGCTTGTCGAAGCACTCGGGGCAGATGCCGTGGCTGAAATTGCTGCCGGTGTGCTCGTGGATGTAGTGCTCGACCTGGTCCCAGTAGTTCGTGTCGTCGCGCACGCGCTTGCAGTACATGCAGATGGGGATGAGTTCCTTGAGCACGCGGATCTGCGTGGTGTATTCGAGGATGCGCTCGGCCACGCGCAGGCGCATGAGGATGGCTTCGCGGTCGAGCGGCTTGGTGAGGAAATCGTCGATCCCCGCGCTCATCGCCTGCCGCAGATTCTCGCGCCCCGTATTGATCGCGGTGAGGAGGATGAAATACGTGTAGTCCGTCTGCGGGCGCCCGCGCACCTTCGCGCAGAGCTGCAGGCCGTCGAGGCCCGGCATCATCCAGTCGCTCACGATCACGCGCAGGGGATCGCGGTCGAAGGATTCCCATGCCTCGACGCCGCCCGGGGCGACCACCACTTCATGTCCCGCTTTTTCGAGCGTGATTTGCAATACCCTGCGC
>JANXSB010000530.1 GCA_025352865.1 Chthoniobacter sp.
GTGCGGGCGCGGCGTACGTCGTCATCCTCGTGCATCATGTCTTTCTCCTGCACGCGCTCCGCACCACCCGCGAGCGTGTGGCCTACATTGTCACGAGCGCGTTCGACGAAGTGGAGACGCGCCTCTTCGCGAATTTCGGCGGGCACAATCTCGATCTCGCCGGCGTCGTCGCCTTCAACGGCTACCAGCCCGCCGGACAGACCCGGCTTCTTGGGAAAGTCGAGGATCTCGCCGAGATCGTGAAGCGCGAGAAAATCGACCGCATCCTCTGCACCAACAAAAGCCTCGGCGACGCCACGCTCACGCGGCACTTTTGCAAGCTCCGCTACTCGGGCATCTCGGTCATGCCGCTCGTCATTCTTTGCGAGGAGATCGAGCAGTACGTCCCGCTGGAACTCATCGGCTCCGAATGGCTGCTCAACGCCAGCGGCGAGCCGCACCTGCTCTATATCAAAAAGGTGAAGCGGCTTTTCGACATCATCTGCTCGTCGCTCGGGCTCATCCTCGGCGCGCCCGTCGTCGCACTCGCCGCGCTCGCCATCCGCCTCACTTCACCCGGCCCCATTTTCTACCGCCAGACCCGCGCCGGTCGCTTCGGTCGCGATTTCCAAATGACCAAGCTCCGCACGATGCGCGTCGATGCGGAAAAGAACGGCGTGCAGTGGAGCGGAAAGAACGATCCGCGCGTGACCTTCGTCGGGCGGATGCTCCGCCGCTACCGCATCGATGAAATCCCGCAGCTTTGGCAGGTGCTCTGCGGCCACATGTCCTTCGTCGGCCCGCGCCCCGAGCGGCCCGAGCTGATCCAGATGCTCGCGACCGAGATTCCGTATTATCAGGAACGGCTCATGGTGCAGCCTGGCATCACCGGCTGGGCGCAGGTCAGCTATCCGTACGGCGGCTCCGTCGCCGATGGCCGCCGCAAGTTGGACTCCGACCTCTACTACATGAAGCACATGAGCCTCTTCCTCGATGTCTTCATCCTGCTCGACACCGTGCGCATCGTCCTCTCCGGCGGTGCCGTTCCGGCGGCGCGGTCGCTCACGCAGACGGAGACGCTCCAGGAATGGGTGCGCCTGAGCAGCACACAGACGGTGCCTCCGCCCGCGCCCTCGGACGCACCGCGCGCGCTCGAACTCGACCCGGTGTAGTCGCGCGGTCGGCTACGTTTTCGTGGACGCGAAAGCCTGCGCGATCCAGCGCTGGAGCTGTTTTCCGGGCCGCACGTGTTCCGCGTAGTAGGCGTGATTCGCACGCACCATCGCACGCGCCATCTCGCGGTCGTCGAGCAGGCGCAGACATTGCGCGGCGCACTCGTCGCCTGTGGTGAAAGACAGATAATTCCGCGGCGCAGTGAACGGCTCGACGAAATCGTTCCGCAATTCCGACGCGACCACGCACATCGACGCCGCCACGTATTCGCCCAGCTTCCATGCCGTCGCGTGATGCAGCCCCTTCGTGTAAATGCCGATCAGGCACGTCTGCATCGTTTGCAAATACGCCGAGCGCCGCGTGTCCCAGTGGCAGACCACATCGGGATATTCGCGCTCCGCGAAAGGCGTGGCCAGCGCCCCGCCGACGAAGCGCTCGCCGAGCGCCTTGCGCAGCGCGCGCACCACGCCCACGCGCTCCGCATTGATCTCCGGCGCGTAGGGCGGCGCGGTCACTTCGGATTCCGTCCACAGCCGCGTCTGGAGCAGCACGCGCGGCGGCATTTCGTGATCGGGACCGCGCTCGAAATCGCGCGTCACCGGCAGCCGCAGGAAGTCCGTGAGATGGCGGAAACTCGCGCCCGCCTTTCGTGGATTCGCCACCGCGTAGCGCAGCCAGCCGGCGGTGAGAGAAAAAATCGCCGAGCGGTTTCCCGGCCCGAAGATCGGCCCGAACGCTGTCACCTTCGCCCGCAGCTCCGGTGCGATTTTTTCCACATCCGGTGCGAAGTGGCTGCGCTTGAAATACACATCGCACGCCTTCAGCTCCGGCTCGAAAAACAGGTAGCTCCGATCATGGATGTCGAAGCACACCCGCCGCCGCGCGCCATCCGCGCGGCGTTCGATGTCCATCGTGATCGCGTAATCCGCTACCTTGCTCACCGCGTCCCACGTCACATCCACCTCGCCCGCCTGCGCGAGTTCCAGCAGCGCGGTGTAGAGGAAAAAAACCTGCGTCGATTCCAGCAGCGGATGGAGCAGCGCGCGGACGCGGTAGTGCGCGGCGCTCATCAGTACGTCTCCACCGGCGAGCGTTTCCCATCCTCCGGGCTCCGCCGCGCCGCGCCCTCCGCGCCCAGCACCGCCACGCGCAAATCCCACACCTCCGCATCGCGCCGCCGAAACTCCGCTTCACTCCACGCATCCGGCGGTGACATCTTTTTCTTAAAGCGCGCCACGTTTTCCAGCGCACGGTCCAGCTCCGCACGCGGCACGTCTCCGAGAAAGCCGTGCGCTTTTTCCACCATCTCCACGCGATGACAAATCATCGCGAGATCATTGCCCGCGCTGATCGCCAGGCGGATGACTTCGGCCAGCCCGCTCTCGCCTTTGCCGTACGGTTCGAGGATCGCGCCCATATCGAGATCATCCGTCATCACCAGCCCGTCGAAACCATGCTCGCCCCGCAGCAAATCCGTGATGACCGCGCGCGACAGCGACGACGGCGTCTGCGTACTTTCGAGGCTCGGGTAAAAGCCGTGGCCGATCATCATCGAGTCCACCTTTTGCGCGAACGCGCGGAACACCGCCAGCTCATGCGAGTCCAGCTCCGCGCGGCTCAGCGGGATCACCGGCAGCTCGTGATGCGCGTCCAGCGGCGCGCGCGAGTAGCCGGGGAAATGTTTCCCGCAGCTCAGCACCCCGCCGCCGCGCAGCCCGTCATTGAACGCGCCCGCATTGCGCACCACCTGCGCCACGTCGTTGCCGTAGCAGCGCCCGCGCAGCGAGTTGTCGGCCTCGTCGTCAAAGGAAATGTCGAGCACCGGGCAGAGATCGAGATTGAAGCCGAAAATCCGCAGCAGCCGCGCGGTGATTGCGCCGTGCCGCTCGATCAAATCCACGTCGCCCTTGTCGCGGAGCTGGTTCGCATTCGGCGGCTCATTGCCCACCAGCTTCAGCCGC
>JANXSB010000555.1 GCA_025352865.1 Chthoniobacter sp.
GGACGGCAACGGAGTGCCGTCCCTACCCGCACTTTTCGAGGTGCGCGAGGACTTCGATCTCGGCGGTCTGGGGAAACATGTCGAGCGGGGTGACGGCGGTGAGCGCGTAGCTACGGCAGAGCGCGGCGAGGTCGCGGGCGAGCGTGGCGGGATTGCAGGAGACGTAGAGAATCTCGGCGGGCGCGGCGGCGAGGAGGAGGTCGGTGACGCGGGCATCGAGGCCGGTGGCGGGCGGGTCGAGGAGGACGGTGGTACGCGCGGCGTCGTGCGCGGCGAGGATGTCGGCGAGGTGGGCGCTGACATCGCCGTGGATGTAGTGCTCATGCGGCTCGGTGGAGCGGCGCGCTTTCTCGATGGCGCTCGCGTTTTCCTCGATGCCGACGACCTGCCCGAAAATTCCCGTGAGTTTTTTCGCGAACAACCCAGCGCCGCAATACGCATCGACGAGCAGCGCCTGCCCGCGCCGGACGGTGGCCTCGACGAGCGCGAGCAGCTCGCGCGTGACGTCGGGATTCGTCTGCTCGAAATACGGGCCGCCGCCTTTCGCGCGCAGCGCGTAGTCGCCTTCGCGGACGATGGCGTGGCGCAGGTCGCGCAGCGCCTTGTTCACCACGGGCGCGGCGATGACGCACTGCTCGACATCGACGAGCGTGCGCCCGTCCTGCGCGTAGAATCCGGTGACGCCGCCCGCGACGTGGACGCGAATGCGGTTGCGGTACCCGAACGGCCGCGGCGCGGCGATAATCGGACGCATCGGGATGTGCTCGATTTTTCCCACACGCAGGAGCGTCTGCTCGACCTGCGCCGCCTTGATCGCGAGCTGGCGCGGATAGGCGATGTGCTGGTAGCTGCATCCGCCGCAACGCTGGAAATACGGGCATTCCGGGGCGGTGCGGTCCGGCGATGCGGCATCGACCGAAACCAACCCGGCCTCGCCGAAGTTTTTTTTCTGCCGCACCACGCGCGCGGTCACGGTCTCGCCGGGGATCGTGAACGGGACGAAGAAAACCTTGCCGTCATGGCGCGCAACACCTTTGCCGCCAAAGGCGATGTCGTGGATCTGGAGCGTGAGCGGAGTGTCGGCAGGCATGGAAAAAAAAGAGGCTTCCGTCGTGAAACGGAAGCCCCTTTGGAAACGGTGAAATGATTTACCAGCCCGCGTAGTTGCGCGTGTAGCGGTAGCGGCTTTCAAAGCCCAGCTCCGGCGGGAACTCCTCGTAGCCGCCATTGACCCACGGGATATTGCTCTTGTACGGCGGACGGTAGGAGCCCTTGTAGGTGGCGAAAGGATGCGTGAAAATTTCGTAGAGGCCGATGCCCATGCGGAAGGCGAAGCGGCCAAAGCCCTTCGTGCCGCCATAGAAAATGGCGGCGGCATTGCCTTCGCGCTCATTCTGTTCGGCGGGATTCTGGATGAGTTCGGTGCCGGCCAGGCCAAGGTTCGCGAGGCCACGGGCGAGCTTGCGGGTCGGGCCGAAATCGTTCATCGGCGGATCCTGAATATCGGCGAAGGCGCTGACGGCGAGAAAGGAGAGGATGGAAACGGTGAGGAGGGTCTTCATGAAGTTGCGCGAGACTACAGCGTCGCCCGGAGAAATGGCAATGGGCTTTTTCAAGAAACTTGCGGCGGGCGGCACCTCGTCCGCTTTTCACCACCCAAAGTGCTGCCACAGCCGGTTGAGGCCGTGGCCGGCGGCGGCAGCGGCAGCGAGAGGAGCAGTCCGCCGGAAGCGATGCCGAGGCCGATGAAATTGACCATGCCGGGCCAGCGCTGGAGAAAGTGCATGCGGAGTTTCGCGGGTTCAGGATTCATGCGTCGCCGGGCGTTGGCCCGCGCCTTTTGCTCCACCACCAGCCGAGCCCGGCGATGACCGCACCGCAGACATACGGCGCAGTGTGGTGAACGGCGATGAGCCGCCCGCCGAGAGAGACCGCGACCCAGCCATCCCGCAAAATCAAATCCACCGCGACGAAGCCGAGCACGCCACCGCCCAGCCAGATGATGAGCGGAAAGCGGTTCATCAGGTGCGCGAGGAGGCCGCTGCCCCAGACCACCAGCGGGATGGAAAGCAGCAACCCAAAGACCACCAGCACGAGATCGCCCTGCGCCGCCGCGGCAATGGCGATGACGTTGTCGAGGCTCATCACCACATCGGCGAGGATGATGACGCCGATGGCTTCCTTGAGCGTGGAGCCGGAGCGCACCCGGCTGTCGTCCGCGTGAGCGGGACGCACGAGTTTGACGGCGATCCAGATGAGCAGCAGGCCGCAGATGAGCTGGAGAAAAGGCACGCGAAGCAGTTGCGTGATGACAAAGACAAAAACGAGGCGCAGCACCACCGCGCCGAGCGTGCCAAAAACGCGCCCGAGAAACTGCTCGCGCGCCGGCAGCGAGCGCACCGCGAGGGCGATGACCACGGCGTTGTCACCCGCGAGCGCGAGGTCGATGAAGACGATGCGCAGCCACCGTTTCCAAAACTCCGCGTCGGCGAGAAAGTCCATGATCGGACGGTGTCACTTCGCCGCGGATGGCGCGTAGCGAAAGGTGTGGCCGTAGCGGAAAATCGGCACCTCGATCACGTAATACGAAACCGCTGCGGCGAACAGCGTGAGTGCGAGCGCGAGGAGCGTGACGCCCGCATCGCGCACATTCTGCATCTCCGGCACTGCGCCGCGCAGCCAGCCGTGGACGAGACCGCTGACCGGCTGATGAAACATATAGACGCCGTACGACACGCGCCCGAGCCACGTCAGCGCGGGCAAGCGCAGCGAGCGTGCGAGCCGTCCCTCGCGCCCGAGCAGCGGGAGGAGAATCACGAGCGCGTAGAGCGCCGCGAGCCACGAGTGATCGAGCATGCCGAAGACGTGCTTACGCCACGTCATCACCGCCGCGCCTGCGAGCAGCACCAGAAAAAGCACACACAGTCCGCGGCGATGCCGCCCTGCGGCTTCGATGAAACCCGGCGCGCGCATCCCGCACGCGAGCAGCGCGCCCATGAGCAGCGAATCCGCGCGCCACGGCATCCCGACAAAACTTTCAAACCCACCCGTGAGCCCGCGCAGCACCGGCGCGCAGAGCACCGCGGCGAGCAGCGCCTGCGGCAGCACGCGCCGCGGGACGAGGAAAACGACGAGCGGCAGCACGAGGTAAAACTGCTCCTCCACCGCCAGCGACCACGTCACCCCGAGCCACTCCGCGCCGAAGGTTTCACGCACGCCCATGATGAAGTTTTGCACGAAAAGCGCGTACGACCACAGCGGCATCGCGCCCGCGAAAAGCTGATGAAATCTAGGATCGCGGCCCACCGCCGTCGCCGCCACGACGATGAAAAGCGCGAGCAGCAGAAAGTAGAGCGGAAAAATCCGGCAGACCCGGCGGATGTAGAAAACGCGGAAGTAATTCGCCGCCCCGCGGTGATCGAGGAGGATGCCCGCGATCAGAAAACCGGAGAGCACGAAGAACAAATCCACACCGCTCCAGCACAGCCCCAGCACCTGCGCCACGCGGCCCGCCGCGGTTTGCAGCGGCGCGTGAATTTGCTCCGCGAGATAGTGCCACAGCAGCACGAGCAGAATCGCGCAGCCGCGGACTCCATCGAGTTCGGGGATGCGCTGCAAATCGGCGGGGCGCTCAGACATCTCCCGCGGGTGCGCGCTCAGCGCGGGCGAATCAGGCAGCGCGCCGGGGCTCCGTCGCCCGCGTGAAATTTAATCGGCAGGCAGAGCAACTCGTAGTTGCCGGGCTTCACTTTCGACAAGTCGAGCCCCTCGATGATCCATACTTCCGCGCCGAGCAGGATGTGATGCGTTTCGATGCCGTCCTTGTAGAAACCGCCGACGCTCAAATAATCCACGCCCACCGTCTGCACGCCGCAGTCCACGAGGTACTGCGCGCCTTCCTTCGCAATATAAATGAAGTCCTTGTCGAACCGCGGTTTCGTCCAGCCGACCGCCGAGTTGCGCGTTTTGAAAAGCACGCGCTCACTTTTGCGCAGCTTCATTTTTTCCAGCTCCGCCGGCTTGATCGCCGCCTTGTCCTTGATCTCCACCACCCGCGCCGGCCCCATCACTGCATCCCACGGCAGGCCGTCCATCGACTTCGCGCCGTGGAGAAAGTGCAGCGGCGCATCCATGTGTGTGCCGGTGTGCGAGCTCATGAAAAACGCG
>JANXSB010000597.1 GCA_025352865.1 Chthoniobacter sp.
CGATTGTGATCATGATGACGGCGTTTGGTTCGGTGGACGCGGCGGTGGAGGCGATGAAGCACGGGGCGTATGATTTTGTGACCAAGCCGCTGAACATCGACCGGCTGGAGATGCTGATTCAGCGGGCGCTGCGGAGCCGCCGGGTGGAAAAGGAGGTCGTCGAATTGAAGCAGGTGGTGGAGAGGAAATTCGGGCTGGAGCGGCTGATCGGCGAGTCGGGGGTGATGGCGGAGGTCTTTGACACGATCAAGCAAGTCGCGCCGACGCGGGCGACGGTGCTGATCCAGGGCGGGAGCGGCACGGGCAAGGAGCTGGTGGCGCAGGCGATCCACGCGCTGAGCGGCCGGCCGAAGCAGAAATTCGTGGCGGTGCATTGCGCGGCGCTCTCGCCGCAGCTTTTGGAAAGCGAGCTGTTCGGGCATGAGCGCGGGGCTTTCACCGGGGCGGTGGAGCGGCGCATCGGGCGCTTCGAGCAGGCGAATGGCGGGACGATTTTCCTCGATGAAATCGGCGAGATCGACGCGGCGACGCAGGTGAAGCTGTTGCGGGTGCTGGGCGAAGAGCGGAGCTTTGAGCGGGTGGGCGGGAACACTCCGATCAAAACCGATGTGCGGCTGGTGGCGGCGACGAACAAGAATCTCGAGAAGCTGGTGAGCGAGGGAAAGTTTCGCGACGACCTTTTTTTCCGCCTGAGCGTGGTGCCGATCACGATGCCGCTGCTGCGCGAGCGGAAGGAAGACATCCCGCTGCTCGTCACCGCGTTTTTGAAAACCTTCGCGGAGGAGAACGGCAAGCCCGTGCCGGAGATCACGGGCGACGCGATGCAGGCGATCCTGCGCTACGACTGGCCGGGCAATGTGCGCGAGCTGCGGACGGCCATCGAGCATGGCGTGGTGATGACGAAGAGCGGGAAGATCGCGCTGCGCGACCTGCCGGCATTTGTGCGCGAGGGCGCGTCGGTGGGCGGCGGCGGATCGGAGAAATACATTCCGGTGCGCGGCAGCCGTTTCAATTTGCACGACACCGAGCACCGGCTCATCCTCCAAGCCCTCGACGACACCGGCGGGAACATCACCCAGGCCGCGAAAAAGCTCGGTATCAGTCGGCGCACCCTCCACCGCAAAATCAATGAACTAAAGGCCGCCGAAGATGTCGGACAGCCCTAACCCTCAGCAAAACCACACCCCCGAAGATGGCGACCGAAACTAAGATCCAGCAACTTGTCCACAAACTCGAGGAAGGCGGCTGGGTGAAGCGGGTGAAGTTCGCCGTCATCGTCTCGGCGATTCTTTTCAATATCAACCTATGGTTTTTTCGCGACTCGGGATTCCGCGGCCTGTCGCACGAAAAGGGCATGGAGCAGGCGCAGATCGCGCGGGAGATCGCCCGTGGAAACGGTTTTACGACGAAGATGATCCGGCCCGCGGCGCTGTGGCTGTTTGAGAAAAATCTGGGAACCTTTCCCAGCGACAAGCAGCCCGACATTTACCATGCGCCGCTGAATCCGTACCTCAATGCGGGGGTCATCATCGCCGCCGATGCGCTGAACGACATGCTCAAGACTGCGGGGCAGAAGCGGGAGTGGATCTCGTGGCTCACCTACGACCGGACGATGGGTGTGAAGACCTTTGTCTATGCCTACGACCGGATCATCGCTGGCGTGCAGGTGCTGTTTTTTCTGCTGGCCGTGCTGATCAACTACTACACCGCGCGGCGGCTCTTCGATGACCGGCTGGCGGCCCTGGCCGCTTGCATGATGCTGGTCTGCGAGCGGTTTTGGGAATACGCGATGTGCGGCCTGCCGCAGATGCTCATGCTCTTTCTCTTCAGCGCCGCTGCCCACACGCTCGTCCGCGCGGTCGAGGCCAAGTATCTCCGCAAGTCTCCGCTGGCCTGGCTCGCGGCGACGGCGGCACTCTTTGGCCTGCTCGCGCTGACCCACGGGCTCACCATCTGGATGTTCGCCGGCGCGCTCATTTTCTGCGCCTTCGCCTTCCGGCCGCTGGGCCGCGATGCCGCGATCATGGCGGTCATTTTCATGGCGGTGTATTCGCCGTGGATGGTGCGCAACTACTTGGTCTGCGGAACACCCGTCGGGCTCGGCTGGTACTCCGGGCTCCACCAAATCCGGGGGACGGAAGCGGAGCTGATGCGCGCGCGCGATGTCTCGCTGTCGGGGCTCTCGCCGCTCACCTTTCGCAACAAAGTGCAGAGCCAGACCGTGGAGCAAATGCGCGGGCTGATGGACATGCTGGGGGTTTCGGTCATGGCCGCGGCCTTCTTCGTCACCCTCCTGCATCTGTTCAAGCGCCCGGAGACGGCCATCTTCCGCTGGGCCATTTTCCTGATGTGGCTTTGCGCTGTCCTGGGCATGTCGGTCTTTGGGATTACCGAGACGGGGGCGATGCGGGCCAATGATCTCCACGTCCTCTTCATTCCGCTGATGATCTGCTACGGCCTCGCTTTCATCCTCGTGATGTGGACCCGTCTCGAAATCCACGTCCGCTTCGCCCGTCTCGGGTTCCTGAGCTTGCTCTTCTTCATTTCCTCGCTGCCCTTCATCGAGGGCACCCTGCAGATGGTGGCGGGGCCGCGCATGATGATCCAATGGCCTCCGTACGTGGCGCCCTACATCGCGATCCTAGGGACGTGGACGACGGAAAAGGAGGTCATCACCTCCGACATGCCGTGGGCCGTGGCGTGGTACGCGGAACGCAAAAGCCTGTGGCTCCCGGAAACCATCCAGGACTTCATCGACCTCAACGACTACAAGCAGCTCAACGGCGCCATCGTCGGGCTCTACCTCACACCGGTGTCGGGATACAAAGGCTTCATCAACGAAATCGTCAAAGGGGAGTATAAGGAATGGGCACCTTTCATCACACGCAATGTCACCACGAGGGAGTTCCCGCTCAAAGTCTCGACGTATATGCACGTCGAGCAGGAGTGCATCTTTTACTCCGACCGCGACCGCTGGACGCCGCGCGAGGACTAGGTGGGAAAGTTGAGAGTTGCGCGCACGGCGCGGAGCGTTCAGAAAATCCGCGATGCCTGCCAAAACCGCTGCTGCCGAGAGCGCACACACATTTGAAACCGCCGTCGGGCGGCTGGAGCAGGTTGTCGAGGAAATGGGCTCGGACAAACTGCCGCTTGAAGACCTCATCAAACGCTACGAGGAAGGCATCCGGCTCGTGAAGGTCTGCGAGGAAAAACTCCAGTCCGTCGAGAAGCGCGTCGAGATTCTCATGCGCAAAGCCGACGGCGATCCTGCGCTCGTGCCGTTCGATCCCGAGAAAAAGCCGCTCACCGGCCCGCGCGAAGACGTCAGCCTTTTTTAGAAAACCGAAATGCCCAAGCCGCTCCTGCCCTCCATCAATTCGCCCGCCGACATCAAAGCCCTCGCCGAGCAAGACCTCCCGCAGCTCGCCCAGGAAGTCCGCGACGAACTCGTCCGCGTCCTTTCCGACGACAACCCCACCTCCGTCGGCGGCCACCTCGGGCCGAACCTCGGCGTCGTCGAGCTGACCATCGCCCTCCACCGCGTCTTTGAAA
>JANXSB010000659.1 GCA_025352865.1 Chthoniobacter sp.
TCGCCGCTGTCGGTGGTGTAGTTGCGGTTCACGGCCAGGCCGATGTCGGCGATGGCGGTGCCTTTGGGAGTGTACTTGATCTCGGGATCGCGGGTGAGATTCCCGATGAGCATGACTTTGTTGAAGCTGGCCATAATGTGCCTTTCGTTCCGGGGAGTGTGGGTTAGGCGGTTTTCGCGTGGCTCGGTGTGCGCACGGGCTTCTCGGCGATCTTCGCGGGGAGGCGCAGGTAGTTCTGGCGATAGACGGTTTCGTCGAGGGCGAATTTGGCGCGCAGTTTGGCGATGGCCTGGGGCTCGGCGCTGAAGATGAAATTCACGTAGTAGCCGCTGTCGAGGTCGCCCTTGACGTAGGTGAACTGGCGGCGGTCCATTTTCTGAACCTGTTCGATTTTGGCACCTTCTTTTTTGAAGTCGCCCTCGAGGCGTTCGATGACTTCTTTGGCTCCGTCTTCGTTGCCTTTGACATTGAGGACGAGGAGTCCTTCGTAGCGGTTTTTCATGTGTGGTTTGGTGGGTTCTTTGGTTGGTTCGTAATCCTAATCCTAATCTTAATCCCCTCTCGCCTCCGTCATGCGGCAGAGATTACGATTAAGAGTAAGATTACGATTAAGAGGTTTCAGTTAAAGGTGTTCATCGCGGCTTCGAGCCCGCGGGTGCGGAGGCAATCGACGGCTTCCACAGCGTGGTCGAGACTCTGCGCCAGCGCGGCGTTTTCCTCCAAGGTAAATCGCCCGAGCACATGCCCGGTGGCTTCGCCCTCCGCCGCGCCGATGCCGATGCGGAGGCGCGGGACGGCCTGAGTGCCGAAGTGCTCGATGATGGACTTGAGGCCGTTGTGCCCGCCGGCGGAACCGTCGGGGCGGAGGCGCAGCTTGCCGAGCGGGAGGGCCATGTCGTCGAGGACGATGAGCATCTGCGTGGGGTCGAGCTTGTAGAACTGCGCGAGCGGGCGGACGGCCTGGCCGCTGAGGTTCATGTAGGTGAGCGGTTTGCAGAGCAGGAGGTCGCCGGCGCGGGCGACTTCGGCCTGCCAGGTTTTCTCGGTGCGAAAGGCGGCGCGTTCGCGCGCAGCGAGGCGGTCGGCGATCATAAAGCCGACGTTATGCCGCGTGTCGCGATACTCGCGACCGGGGTTGCCCAGCCCGACGATGAGGCGGAGTCCCGGCGGCTCGGAGTTCGCAGACATTCATTCACGCGTCCGGCAGGCCGGTTACTTCTTCTTGTCGGCCGGCTTGGCGTCCGCGGCGGGCTTGGCCCCGGCGGCACCGGGTTTCGCAGCGGCGGCGTCATCCTTCTTCTCCTTGAGGACTTCGGGCTGCGCGGCTTCGGTCGTGGCCACGGGCTCGACTTCGACCTTCGGCGCGGCCACGCGGACGACCGTGAGTTCGCCGTCGCCGCGGGCGGTGACGCCGGCGGGGAGTTGGATGTGCTTGATATGAATCGATGCGCCGATGCCGAGGCCGGAGACGTCGATGCGGATGATTTCCGGCAGGTCTTTCGGCAGACACTCGACCTCGATGGAGTGCATGTTGATTTCGAGAATGCCGCCGAAGTTCTTGACGCCGTCGGGTTCGCCGAAGGGTTCGACGGGGATTTGTGAGTGGAGCATTTCGTCGGCTTTGACGGCGTGGAAATCGACATGGAGCACGTCGCGGCTGAGCGCGTCATGCTGCACTTCCTGGATCAGCGCGAGGCGGCTGCTCGTCGCGCCGCCGTCGTTGATTTCGAGATCGACGAGAAAATGCTCGCTGGTCGCGTGCGCCATCATGCGGCTGAATTCGCGGGCGTTGAGCGAGAGGCTGATGGGCGCGTCGTGGCCGCCATAGACGACGGCGGGGACGAGACCCTGGGCCTTGATTTTTTTGACCGCAGAACGGCCGACGGTGGAGCGCGTCTGCGCGGTGAGTTTCAGTTGTTTAGCCATAGGGAGTTATATTTTTTCGGTTTCGTTGATGCGGAAGAGAGAGGACACGGACTCGTCGTCGTGGATGCGCCGGATGCCTTCGCCGAGCAGCTCCGCGATGCAGAGCGTGGTGATGGGAAAGCCGTCGCCGGAACGGACCGGGACGCTATTCGTGGTGATGAGTTCGGCAATGGTGGACTTTTGCAACCGCTCGATGGCGAGGTCGGAAAGCACCGCATGGGAAACGCCGGCGATGATCCGCGCCGCGCCGCGTTCCTTCAAAATCTTCGCCGCGCTGCACAGCGTGCCGGCGGTTTCCGTGAGGTCGTCCACGAGGATCACGTCACGCCCCTCCACCTCGCCGATGACGTTCAGCGCTTCGATCTCCGTCGGGCTTTTGCGCTTCTTCGCAACGATCGCAAGCGTGGCGTTCAGCGCCTGCGAATAGGCCGACGCCATTTTCAGTCCGCCCACATCCGGCGACACGACCACGGGGTTGACGATCTCCTTTGCGCGCAAATAGCGGATGAGCACGGGGGCGGCGAAAAGGTGATCCACCGGGATGTCGAAAAAGCCGGCGACCTGCTGGGCGTGGAGATCCATCGTCAGCACGCGATCCACGCCCGCGGCGGTGAGCAGGTTCGCGACGAGCTTCGCGGTGATGGGAACGCGCGGCTGGTCTTTGCGATCCTGCCGGGCGTAGCCGAAAAACGGGATGACCGCGGTGATGCGCGCCGCGCTCGCCCGGCGGGCGGCATCCACCATGATGAGCAGTTCCATCAGGTTCTGGTTCGTCGGCGGACAGGTCGGCTGGACGAGGAAAACATCGCGCCCGCGGATGTTTTCGTTGATTTTCACAAACGTCTCGCCGTCGGGAAAGGAACTCACCGTCGCATCCCCCAGCGGCACGCCCACGCACGCGCAGATGCGCTGCGCGAGGTCGCGATGCGCCGAGCCGCAGAAAATCTTCATCTCTGTTTGTGAGCGGAACATGGGTTCGGGAAAAAGGGAGGGCGACTCTAGGCCGCTTCATTTGAAACACAAACGGAAAATGCCGCGGCATTTCGGGGCCGGATTTCTGCCTCCGAAACGTGCGGAAACGCCCGTCGCCGGGCCGCGGAAAAAGCGTCAAAAGTCTTTACATGCCGGCGAACATCGCCTACCACTCCCGCCCAAATCGGGCTCCCCGCCCGGCTTCAACCAACTAACCAAGAAAATACTTCATGAAAAAAATCGCATTCACACTCATCGCCGGACTCGGCATCGCGGGCAGCGTCTTCGCTGGCTCACCCACGAAATCCGACAAGAAAATGGTCGTTCCCGTTGAGCCTTGCTTCAAGGATCAGGAGCTCCAACTCGATGTCTTCGGCCAATACATGCACTTCACGCATGCCGGTCAGAGCGTCAAAAAGAATGGCGGCGGCGGCGGCCTCGGTTTGAACTACTTCTTCTGCCGCTATGCCGGTATCGGCATTGACGCGAGCGGCAATACCGTCGCGAACGGGCTCTTCGACTCCACGGGCAGCCTGATCCTCCGCTATCCGCTCGAACTCGGCAGCGTCTGCCTCGCGCCCTACGCCCTCGGCGGCGGCGGAGTGCAGACTGGTGCGGGTTCGACGATCGGCATCTGGCATGCCGGCGGCGGCGTCGAGTTCCGGGTCACACCGAAGATCGGCGTTTACGGCGAAGGCCGCTACACTTGGGCCAAAGAACACAACGAGGAAAGCTCACAGGCCCGCCTCGGTGTGCGTTTCGCGTTCTAAGAAACCTCCGCGCTTCATTTGCAAAACGCCGGGATGGAAACATCCCGGCGTTTTCTTTTTGCGCGGACCGTCAGCGCGTCAGCCAAGGCGCGAGGCGCTGCTCGGATTCGGTGGTGAGGGCGACGCCAAATCTTTTACCCGCGCGCATCCGCAGGCGGTTGCCACGCGCATCGAGGAAGCACAGCTCCAGGCCGCGCGGGCCGGGGAATTGCGCCACGATTTCGCGCACCGCCGCGAGGTCGCGCTCGGTGCTGCCGTTTTGAAATGAGAGCACCACCGGCTTGTCGGCTGGTGCCGGTTTTTTGAGCGGCTTTATGTCATTGGGGGAAAGCCGCGGCGCTTCCTCGCGGCGGTCGAGCCGGCCGGTGATGGCGACGACATTGCCAAGGACGAGATGCGCCTGCGCCTTGCTGAAAGTCTCGCTCCAAACCATCACCTCGATGGACGAAGTGAGATCCTCAATGACCACGACGGCGAAAGGTTTGCCATCCTTCTTCGTGAACTTTTTGTCCACGGTCGTGAGCGCGCCGGCGATGCTCACGGTGCTCTTGTCCTCCTGCTCGCCGAGCCGCGCGATGGGCACATACTTGCCGCTCTCCAGCGCCGGGCGGTAGTCGTCGAGCGGGTGGCCGGTGACGTAAAATCCGAGTAGCTCTTTTTCAAACGCGAGCTTCTCCGCGGTGCTCCACGGCGGCACGCGCGGGCCGCCGCGCTTGATGGGCGCAGGCGCGGCGTCGAGTGCGTCGAAAAGCGAAACCTGCCCGGAGGCGCGGTCGCGGTGCGATGAGGCGGCGGAGGCGAAGGCTCCTTCGATTTCCGAAAACAGCGCCGCGCGCTCAATGGCCGTCCAGTCAAACGCGCCGCATTTCACGAGGCATTCGAGCGATTTCTTGTTCAGTTTTTTCGAGTCGATGCGCCCGCAGAAATCCTCCAGCGACTTGAACGCACCGTTGCGCGCGCGCTCCGCCACGGCGGATTCCATCGCTGCCTCGCCCACGTTTTTGATTGCCGCGAGACCGAAGCGAATCGAGCCGACGTGAATTTTTTCCAAACTCGCCGGAGCCTGCGCGGGCTCCGCTTCCGGGCGCAACCGCGAGAGTTCCTCGAAGGACATGTCCGAAAGATCGGGTTCCTCATCCCCGACTAGGGTCTCCACATCCGCCACCGCCTTCACCTTGCGCGCCGCCTGCGCGGCGGCCACGCCCGCCGCGTTCACTTCCTCCGGCACAAATTTCAACCCGCTCTTGTTCACATCCGGCGGCAGAATCGTGATGCCCATGCGGATGCACTCGTTCACGAAAATGCTGATCTTGTCCGTGTTTGCGACCTCGTTGCTCATCACCGCCGCCATGAACTCGACCGGATAGTTCGCCTTCAAATACGCCGTCTGGTAGCTGACCCACGCATAGGCCGCCGAGTGCGAACGGTTGAACCCGTAGCCCGCGAACTTTTCCAGCGTGTCGAAAATCTCGTTCGCCACGTCCTCCGTGATCCCGTGCAGCTTCGCCGCGCCCTCGCAGAATTTGATGCGCTCCTTCGCCATCTTTTCCTTGTCCTTTTTCCCCATCGCGCGCCGCAGCAAATCTGCGCCGCCGAGCGTGTAGCCCGCCAAAATCTGCGCCGCCTGCATGACCTGCTCCTGATAAATGAGCACGCCGAAAGTCTCCTTCGTCATGTCGTTGAGCAGCGGATGCGGAGCCTTCACCTTGGCCTTGCCGTGCTTGCGCTTGATGTAATCGGGAATCAGATCCATCGGCCCCGGCCGGTACAGCGCCAGGATCGCGTTGATGTCCTCAATGTCCGAAATCGCGAACTGCCGACACACCCCGACCATGCCGCCGGATTCGAGTTGGAACACCGCGATGGTCTCGCCGCGGTTCAGCATGTCAAAGGTCGCCTGGTCATTGACCGGCACCTTGTCGATGTCGAAAGCCGGCTCCTGCTGCCGGATGATCGCGACCGCATCGGTGATGACCGTCAGCGTTTTCAGCCCGAGAAAATCCATCTTCAGCATCCCGAGATCCGTCAGCGGCCCCATCGCGTACTGACTCACAATCGAGCCGTCATTCGCGCGCGTCAGCGGGATGTATTCCGACAAATCGCGATCACTAATCACCACGCCCGCCGCATGCACGCCCACGCCGCGTGTCAGCCCTTCCAGCGTCGTCGCGTACTCCCACATCTGCTTCGTCGCGCTCTCCTCCTCGACCGCCTTTTTCAGCTCGGGATTCTTATCAATCGCCCCGGCCGTGTGCTCCATCGCGCCCGTCTCTTTGTTCTTCTTGTCCAAACCGGCCAGCGTGATCCCCAGTTCATTCGGGATCATCTTCGCGAGCCGATCCGCGTCGCCATAAGGCCAGCCCAGCACGCGCCCCACATCGCGCACCACCGACTTCGCGCCCATCGTGCCAAAGGTCACGATCTGCGACACCGCGCGCTCGCCGTATTTGTTGCGCACATACTCGATCACCTCCCCGCGCCGGTTCACGCAAAAGTCCACGTCGATGTCCGGCGGGCTCACGCGCTCGGGATTCAGAAAGCGCTCGAAGAGCAGCTTGTAGTGGATCGGATCGATGTCGGTGATGCGCATCGCGTAAGCCACCATCGACCCCGCCGCCGAACCGCGCCCCGGCCCCACCGGAATCCCATGCTGCCGCGCCCAATCAATGAAATCCCACACGATCAGGAAATAGTTCACAAACCCCTGCGACTCCAGCAGCCCCAACTCCCGCTCCAGCCGCTCGCGGATCACCGCATCCTCCATCGCCCGCTCGCCGTAGCGCGCGATCACACCCTTCGCCACGATCTCGCGCAGATAAGCGTTCTGCGTCATCCCCTCCGGCGGCGTGTAGTTCGGATACTTCGGCACGCCAAACTCGATCTCCACATTGCACCGCTCCGCGATCGCCAGCGTGTTTTCGCAAGCCTCGGGATGCGCGGCAAACAGCGCGCGCATCTCCGCCGGCGATTTGAAATACAGCTCCGGCGTGTACTTCATCCGCCGCTCATCCGTCACGTTCGAGCCCGTGCCGATGCAGATCATCACGTCATGCGCCTCATGGTGCGCGCGCTCGAGAAAATGCACATCGTTCGCCGCCACCAGTTCCAGCCCCAGCTCCTTGCCGATCCGCGGCAGCGCCGCGTTGCATTTGAACTGCGCCTCGATCCCGTGGTTGTGCATTTCGAGGAAAAAATTCTCCGCCCCCAGGATGTCGCGATACTGCCCCGCCAGCTTCACCGCCTTCGCGTAATCATCCGCGACCAGCGCCGAGTTGACCTCGCCTTTCAAACATCCGCTCAACCCAATCAGCCCCGCCGAATGTTGCGCCAGCAATTCGTGATCGATCCGCGGCTTGTAATACATCCCGTCCAGATGCGCCGCCGAAACCAGCTTCACCAGATTCGCATAGCCCGCATTATCCTTCGCCAGCAGCGTGAAATGATACGCCGTATCCCGCCCATTCCCCGTCCCCCGATCCTTGTGCGACCCCGCCGCCATATACACCTCGCACCCGATGATCGGCTTCACCCCCGCCTTCTTCCCCTCCTGGAAAAACTCGATCGCCCCGAAAAGATTCCCGTGATCCGTAATCGCCACCGCCGGCATCCCCAGCGCCTTCGCCTTCGCCATCAACTCCGGGATCCGCACCGCCCCATCGAGCAGCGAATACTCCGTGTGCAAATGCAGGTGAACAAACGAATCGGACGACATGCGCCGAAGCTCGCGAATCGCCGCCCACGCCGCAAGCGTGCGCAGCGTTTCGCGAGGGAAAACCACATCTAATCCGAACGTTGCGCCCTCCCGGCTGTCGCAGAGCCACGAAATTTTCCCCGCGAAAAATTACACGCTGCGAATTCCTGAGCCTCGGGGCGCCGGGAGGGCTACGCGAAAATCCTCGCGCAGCTTGCGCGGCGTGCGCCGACGTTTGCGTGGCCGGGGCGGCTGTGCCTCCGCGGAGGAAGTCCGAGCGCTGCTCGCGCAGGCTGGCGTAATGCTGCTGCACAATGCCAGCCAAGCGGTGACGCTGCGTGGAGCACCATTCATCTCGTTGGCGTGGGCGATTTCTGGGCGCAGCAGATGGAGGCACCGAGCGCCTTTGAGGATGTGCCCGCCGGAGCCCCGACACCTGATGGCCCTCCGCCCGTGGAGGTTCATGGCCCCGTGGCCTGTTGACTCACGCATCCCGGCGGCGACATTGCGCCCTGCATGATCCCCAGACTGCTCACTTTCCTGCTCATTCTCGCGCTCGGCGGGAGCGGGGCGGCACAGGTTGTCATCAATGAATTCGTCGCGGAGAATGGGGCGTCGGCGACGGACGAGGATGGCGCGAATCCCGACTGGATCGAGCTGCTGAATACGACGGCGGCGGATGTGAATCTCGATGGCTGGTGGTTGAGCGACGATCCGGCGGTGCCGATGAAATGGCGCATCCCGGCCGTCACGCTCGCGGGGCGCGGGTATCTCGTGGTGTTTGCCTCGGGAAAAAATCGCGCGAATCCGGCGGCGGTGCTGCACACGAATTTCCAGCTCAGCAATGCGGGCGAGTCGGTGCTGCTCACGCGGCCCGATGGTTCGGTGGCGTCGCAGTTTCTCAACTACCCGCCGCAGCGCGCGGACATCGGCTACGGCACGGCGCAGGAAGTTCTTGCGCCGAATTTCGTGCAGCAGGGCAGTGCGACGCGGGCGCTGATTCCGACAAACGGCGCGCTCGGCGCGACATGGACGCAGCCTACTTTCAATGACGGCGCATGGCTCAGCGGGACGGCGGGCGCGGGTTACGACATCGGCGGCGGCGCGAGCACGGGGCTGGTGCTTTTTTACGACTTCAACGACGCGACCAACGCCGCGCAGGCCACCGACCTCAGCGGCAATGCGCGCCACGGCACGGTCGAGGGCGGCGCGGTGTTCACGGCCAACGCGGGTGGGCGCACGGGCCTCGCGGGCGACCGCGCGATGAATTTTCCCAACACCGGCACCAACCGCGTGCGCGTGGCCGCCGCCGCCACGGGCGCGCTGGATTCGATTTCGAGCGCCGACGCGGTGAGCGTGAGCGTGTGGATGTTTGGCGACGCCACGCAGCCGCAGCAGGACTCGCTTTTCTACGGCGACGACACGACCACCGGCACGGGCACGCGCGTGCTGAACGCGCACACGCCGTGGTCGGACTCGGTGGTCTATTGGGATTGCGGCGGAGTGGGCGCGGGCCAGCGCACGTCCATCTCCGTGTCGGATTCGACGAAGTGGAAAGGCCAGTGGAACCACTACGTTTTCACCAAGGGCGGCGGCGCGCTGCAAATCTGGCTCAACGGCGCTCTGCTCACGACGAGCGCGAGCGCGCCGGGCATGGGGCTCATCCGCTCGCTCTTTCTGGGCTACGCGCCGTGGGGGCCGTATGGCGGGAAGGTGGACGATTTCGCGGTGTGGAATCGCGCGCTCACGGCGGCGGAAATCGGCGCGCTCGCGCAGGGCGCATCGCCGCTGAATCTGCTCGGCTTCACGAATTCCATCGGCACGAATCTGCTCCCGATGCGCGGGGTGAACGCGACGGCCTACACGCGCTTCCCGTTCACCTTCACGGGCACGCCGGATTTCGACGCGCTGCGACTGCGGGTGAAATACGAGGACGGGTTCGTGGCGTATTTGAACGGCGTGGAAATCGCGCGCCGCAATGCGCCCGCGTCGCCGCAGTGGAACTCGCCGGCCACCGCCGACCGCACGCGCTCCGCCGCGCTCGCGTGGGAGCCACTGGAAATCCCCGGCGGAAGCACGCTGTTCGCGCAAGGGGCGAACGTGCTCGCGATCCAGGCGCTCAATGAAAACGTCTCCGGCAACGAGTTGCTCATCCTGCCCGAGCTGGCGAAAGCGCGCACGACGGCGGGCCGCTTTTTGCCGACGGCCACACCCGGTGCGGCGAATTCCACCGGCGTTTCCGGGTTTGTCGCGGACACGCAGTTCAGCATCACGCGCGGCTGGTTCAGTGCGCCGTTTTCCACCACCATCTCCTGCGCCACGCCGGGCGCGACGCTCGTCTATACGCTCGATGGCAGCGTGCCCACGCTCACGAACGGCACGGCCGTCAATCCGCCCGCCGTCACGCTCAACATCACCGGCACCACGACGCTGCGCGCGGCGGCGTTCAAGACCGACCTGCTCGCGACGAATGTGGACACGGAGACCTATCTCTTCGCGGCGCAAGTCGCCGCGCAACCCGCGACGATTCCCGGCTGGCCGGTGACGTGGCCGACGGGGCATCCGGGCGATTACCAAATGGACCCGGACGTGACCACGACGACGCTCCCCGGCTACGGCATCAGCGACGCGCTGCTCTCGATCCCGACGGTCAGCATCGTCGGAAAACTGAGCGACATCGTCGCCCTCTACGGCGCGTCCGCTTACACCGGCACGCTGCAAGCGCCGGAGCTGCCGCCCGTCGCCGTCTCCGCCGAATGGATCGACCCCGCCGCGCCGCTCACGAACTGGCAGGAAGGCTGCGCGCTGAACATCCACGGCAACATTTCGCGGAGCAAAGACTTCACGCCGAAGCACGGCTTCAGCCTGAATTTTTCCGCGCAATACGGCGCGCGCTCGCTGCACCAGGATGTCTTCCCCGGCAGCGGCGTCACGAGCTTCGATCAGCTCGTGCTCAAGTCGCTCTCGACCGATACCTGGCCGTGCTC
The DNA here is from genome assembly GCA_025352865.1 of Chthoniobacter sp. Lineage (GTDB taxonomy): Bacteria > Verrucomicrobiota > Verrucomicrobiia > Chthoniobacterales > Chthoniobacteraceae > Chthoniobacter. Next base: position 10,347 of record JANXSB010000659.1, read on the forward strand.
GGACGTGGCGAACACCAGCATCGACGGCGACACGCGCTGGAAACGCGCGGAGGCCACGTACCTCCGCGACGAACTTTTTCGCGCTACGCATCTCGCCGTCAGCGGCACCGCGGCGCGTGGGCGCTACGCGCATCTTTTTCTCAACGGCGTGTATTGGGGGCTCATCAATGTCATCGAGCATCTCGACAACAAATTCGCCGCCGAGCACTTCGGCGGTTCGCGCGACGAGTGGGATGTGATGAAGGACTACAACGAACTCTCCGACGGCGAGCGCACCTCCTGGGATCAGCTCCTCGCGCTCGCCGGCACCGCGAATTTTTCCAGCGAAGCGACCTACCAGCAGGCGCAGGGCCGCAACGCCGACGGCACGCGCAACGCCGCTTTTCCGGTGCTGCTCGATGTGCCGAATCTCATTGATTACATGATCGTCCACATCGCGCAGGGTGCGGACGATTGGCCGGACAAAAACTGGTACGGCATGCGCCGTCGCACCGACCCGGAGACGGGCTTCAAGTTCTTCGCGTGGGATCAGGAAATCTCGAACAACTCGATCCTCAAACAGCACTCCGCGAACGGCCCGCTCTACGAACTCGTGGACCAGGCCGGACGCCCGGCGCAGCTCTACACGAGCGCGCGCGCCAATGCCGGATTCAAGCGCCAGTTCGGCGACCGCGTGCAGGCGCTCTTTTTCAACGGCGGCCCGCTAACGCAATCCGCGATGGCCGCGCGCTGGCACGGCTTGCAGGCGGCAGTGGACAAAGCCGTCGTCGCCGAGAGCGCGCGCTGGGGCGACTACCAGCGTCCGACTCAACCGTTCCGGCGCGAGGTCGAATGGCTGAAGAACGACCGATGGATGCGCGAGACGTTCTTCCCCTCCAACCAGGTCGTCGCCCTCAAGCGCTTCCGCGACGCCAAGCTCTTCCCGCTCCTCGACGCGCCGTCGCCCGGC
>JANXSB010000702.1 GCA_025352865.1 Chthoniobacter sp.
CATCAGCCATGTGTCGATTTTCATAACGCCGTCACCGTGCCTGGCAATCACGATGGAGATAAGCCCGTGCTCACCAAAGCGGTCTTTGAGCCGGACTGAAAAGCAGACATGATCCGGGTCGCGCATGAGTGCGAGCAGATCCGCCTCGGTGCGACGCCGCGTGGTGAGATTGAACTGGTTGCTCTTGTTAATCAGTTGCGCGAGCCGGGGGACATCGACCGGCGTGAACTCATTGATTGTGGCTTCCATCGCGAGGGATTCGAGATAGGAATCCATGTCCGTGGTGGCGGACAGGAGCTCCTGGCGCTGTGCGTCGGAGCGATACTGACTGGTGCGCCCGACATCCTCGGCGGTGATGTTCCGCGGTTCAAACAACCGGCAGTCCTGCAACTGGGTAACATAATCCGATGGGTCGGGACCGAGGAGAATGGTGGCGACCCCCGGTGCGAACTGACGGACAATTTCGATTTCGGCGGGGTTGTCGTCGATGAAAACGAAACTGTCCAAGCCAAGGTTCAGTTCAAACGCCATCTGGCGAAGGTTGTCGGACTTAGGTTCCCAGTTGGCTTTGAAGGCAACAAAGTCGGCCATTTTCAAAATCATCTCCGGGTGCCTTTCAAAAGGTTCCGCCGCTTTCGCATGGTCATTCTTGCTGCACACAGCGAGCAGCGTTCCGCGCTGTTTGAGGGAGAGGATGGCTTTTTGAAATGCCTTGAAGGCTTCGCCGCGCGGCGAGGTGTCGCCGATCTCAATGCCTTCCATGCCGTCGTCCGCGATCACACCGCCCCACAGCGTGTTATCCAAATCCAGGACAAGCACCTTCTTTGGCGCCTGGCGCAGGCCGCGAATCAGATGCGCCGCCTCGCGGGCCAGGTCGGTGAGGAGGGAGGGTGAGCACGGCTGTTTGCTCTCATACCACGAACGCTCGTCGCGGGCCCGGATGCCGCCGTGCCGATGCGCGAGGAATTCCATGTCGCAAATGTGGAGATAAGGCGGCGCATTGAGCCCCAGCTCCAGATTCACCCATTTCCGAAAGCTCCAGTCGGAGCCAAGTGTTCGCGAGCGATAGGTGCCCAGGTCGTGCCGCGCCGGGAGCATGAAATTGGTGGCAATGACCTCGGCGTGCGTCTGCTCGTGGACTTTGCGGATAAGTTCCAGGAGCGAGTTCACGACGCGTCCCGCTTCGGCCTGCGGCATTTCCCGCGGGTCGGAGAACGAGCCGCGGTAAGTGCAGCGATGCTCCGCCGGCATGAGCAATACGACCTGAGGCCGGAAGGCATACAGACCGCTCGCGGGGTCCATGATTTCCGAAATGTAACTGTCGAATTCCCCGCGCCACACTTCGCAGGGAAACCCTTCCATTTCGCATAGGTGCTCCAGCAGGTCGTGGAATGGGTAAAGGCTGTAGCCGCCGATCAGCGCGAGCCGGATTTTTTCATGGACCACACCCGGCCTGGCAAGCTGGCGCAGGTGCGCTTTCTTGCGCAAGGCCGAGAGCATGAATATCTCGTCGAAATCGGTCGCCTCACGGGTGCAAAGCGCGAGTTCGTTCCAGAACCTTGGACTTCCGTCGAGCAGGAGGGTCTTAAGTTCGCTGTTATCCATTGGGCAAGTGATGTGTTTCAATGACACGCATCTGTCCGCGGTTTCTCGAAATGGAATTCCGAGATCATAGGCCCAATGATCGACTGATTACTGAACTGCAGAAACCCGCCACTGATCGACGGTCAGGACTTTCATCGAAAACGGCGCGGTCAGGCTTCCAGCCAGTAGCGGAGCTTTTTCGCGACCGAGGCTTCGGCGGGAGTGACACGCTTTACCCCGTCGCCGAGCACCACGGGGATTTTGCGAATCTGCGCGACCATTGACTCAAGGCCGGATTTTTCCAGCGACGCGGCCTGATCGCTGCCATACATGGCCCGGTCAAAGGTAATGTGCCGCTCGATGGCCACGGCCCCGAGGACGGCTGCCACGACCGATGGCGAAACCGAGGCCTCGTGACCGCTGTAACCCACGGGCAGGCCGTAGCGCTTCGCGAGAACGGGGATCATCTGAAGGTTCAAATCCTCCTCCGCGCACGGATAGGTGGAAACGGTGTGGAGGATGACGGTGGGGCAGTCGTGCTTGCGCATGATTTCCACAGCCTTGTCCACCTCTTCCCACGTCGCCATGCCGACGGAAAGAAAGGTGGGTTTGCGTTCGGCGGCGACGGCTTCCACAAAGTCCAGATGAGTCACCATGGCCGAGGCGATCTTGTTATGCCTGAGGTTGAACTGACGCAGGAATTTCTGGCTTTCCAAATCCCAGGCGGAGGCGAACCACTCGATGCCCTGCTCGCGGCAGTGGCGGTCGATTTCCTGATACTGCGCCAGGCCAAATTCCAACCCTTCCTTTTGCTGACGGGTCGTGGTGCCCCAGGGGCTTTCGCGAGGCGCGTCCAGCACCGCTTTGGGGTAAACGATATCGATCGTCCGTTTCTGGAACTTCACGGCGTCGCAGCCGCATTGTTTTGCAAGGTCGATCAAGCGCTTCGCCAGTTCGAGGTCGCCGTTATGGTTGATGCCGATTTCGGCGATGATAAAAACGCTCATTGGCGTTCTCTACGCGCACCCATTCTGGCTGGCAAGCGAGATATGCCCATGCACCGGGAATTGGGGCCGGAGACGGATGCTTTCCGGGGTATATCCAGGCCACGCCGCGACCGAGTGAAGAAATGGTCTGGCGTCATGAATCGACGGACGTGGGCAGACGAGCCCTGCGAGGCAGGCCCGTGCGGAGCGGAGCCAGACCCGGCAGACCCTGGCCCGGCGGCGCTCCGGGAAGCGGCGGAGATGTATCACCCGCGGCCGCCGCGGCTTCTTTGTCCTTGGCGAATTGGACGGCCAGACTCACGAGGATCGCGTACATCCACCAGCGTTCAAACTGATCGTTCGCACTGTGACCGTAGGTGTGGGAATTGAGCAGGCGGAGGATCGCGAGGAAGGTAATGTAGGTGGCGAGGGTGGCGTGCCATGATCCGGCGGGCATTCGAGTGGACAGTCGCCAGCCTTTCCTGATGAAGGTCCAAAAAATCAGAGCCGCCAAAACCGATGCCGGGATGCCAAGGTCTGCCGCGTACCCGAGCCAGGTGTTATGCCATGCGGAGCCGAGTGCAAAAGGGAGAACCTGACCCTCAATGCCGCCGCCGCCGATGTCCATGCTTTGCTGAATGAGGGCCATATCCACCTGGTAGCCCAGGCCGACCACCGGGTCGCGCTGGATTTTCTCCCACGCCAGACGGCGCAGGGCCGCACGGAACTCATCCTCGCCGCCAGCCAGAGAACTGAGGTCGGTATCCCACTGACCCGGCAGCCACGAGAGAGCCCGCTGGGCGGTCAGCGGCAGGTGAAACAAGGTGCCCTGCCCCGCGACGAGGAGAATCCCGGCGGTGACCGCCCCTCCGACCCAAAGCACAAGGTAGCCGAATTCCTTGCGCATGACCGCCGCGACGACGGCGCACGCGGGGACGCTGGCGAGAGCCGCGCGCTTTCCGCTCAGCAAAACCAGGACGGCAGAGACGACGAACAAGCCAAGGATCCAGACTCTCTGGAACGTGAATATCTCCCGCGCCCGGTAACGGCTGAAGAGCAGCAGGATCACCGTAATAGGAACGCCGGCGATAAACTGCTGCCAGGAATAGAAGTCCTCAGCGCCCAGCAGCGCCACATTCCCGCCGAGGGCCGGGATGAAAAAGGACGCAATACTCCTGGCCGTGGAAAGCCCGGAACCGATGAGCACCAAAATGAGAATCCACCGGCTCTCGCGCTCACCGATCTGCTGATTGGCCATGATGAGAAAGGCGGCCAGGGCCATGATGATTTTGGCGTAAAAGCGGGCACCGCCAAACTCTCCCCCCGAAACGCTCAACCAGATCGGATTTTTCCAAAAAATGAACATCGCCCATGCGGTGAACATCAGGACCGGGGCGTGGCTCGCGCGAAAGAAAGTCATCCGCTGCTGGCGCAGGGCGAAGCGGGCGACGAAAATCGCCGTGCAAACCACGGTGCTCGCCTCCGCGAGCTCGATCAGACGACCGGCCAAAGGGATGGCTGGCAGTTCGGCGGAAAAGGCCAGTGGAATGAGCAGCCAGTAATTCCGGCCGAGGATGCCGGCGAGCGCGCCGGCCAGAAGTCCTCCCACAATGACCCCGACATTGAAAAACTCACCGTGGCCGATAGCCAGCGCCACGAACACGGACAGGCCCAGCATCGCGAGCGGCACCACAAGGAGGTACGGACGTTCGAGAAACCGGGTAACCCAGGAAAATTGATTGCTCATGGAGACGGATGGGGCGGCAGACTAGCGCACGTCCCGAAAAAAAACCAAGGGGAGATGCCCGACGCGGGGCGGACACCTACGTTTTTCCGGCCGCGCCGCGCACTACCCGCGCGGGATTGCCGGCCACGGTGCAGCCCGCCGACACATCGCGCGTGACCACGCTGCCAGCACCGACCACCGCGCCGTCGCCGATGGTGATGCCCGGCAGCACGATCGCCCGCGCCGCCACCCACGCGCGCACGCCGATGGTGATCGGCGCGCTCGTCAGCGGAAAATCCTCCCGCCGGTGGTCGTGCGAACCCGCGCAGAGAAACGCCTTTTGCGAAACCACCGACCGCGCCCCGAGCGTGATCGGCGCGACATTGTAGATCTCCGCCGCGTCGCCGATGCACGCGTCGTCGCCCATCGTGAGCTGCCACGGCGCCCAGATGACGGCGTCCGCGTACACATGGCAGCGCACCCCCAGCCGCGCGCCCCACGCCCGCAGCACCAGCACGCGCCACGCGTGCAGCGGGCGCGGCGTCCAGCGCGCGAGCAGCAGCCACGAGAGCTGCCAGAGCGCGCGCGCCAGGCGGTGGGAGAGGGAAAAGGACGAGGTCATCGGCGGATTGGCCGCGAGATTGTCCGCCGCGCGCCGGATGTCAAACCGCGCGCGACATCCCTGCTTGCCAATGCGGCACCGGCCCCGCTAGCCTCGCGCGCCTATGCCTATGGAAACACCTCCTCCCACTCCCCAGAAAAAAGGCCTCGGCGCACTCGCCTGGATCGGCATTGGCTGCGGCGGCATCGTCGTGCTCGCGATCATCGGCATGGTCATCGCCTTCTGGCTCTATGGCGGGAAGGCCAAACAGCTCATCGAGGACGCGCAGAAAAACCCCACCCGCACGACGGCCACCACGATGGTCACGATGAGCGGCGGCCAGTTCGAGATGGTGGCGGAGGACGATGCCAACAAGCGCTACACGGTGAAGGAAAAGAAAAGCGGCTCGCTGACCACGATCTACTGGAGCGAAAAGAAAAAGGCGCCCGAAGTCATCCCCGGCGACTTCACCGCGATCCCGGCGGAGGCCGCCGCACCCGCGCCCGCGCCGAAGTAACCGGCGCAATCAGTGCCGCGCCAGCTCCGCGCACGTCGCGTCAAACCACTTCGCGGACGCGGCGATTTCCGGCACGGAGTTGTCCCAGTTGTATTCGTACTCCACGCAGATCGCGCCCTTGAAGTGCTGGCGCTTCAGCTCCGCGAGCATGCCTTTGGCGTTGCTAATGCCCGTGCCCCACGGCACGTCGTGCGCCTTCGGTCCGGCTTCGTTGAGATCCTTGAAATGAAGGGTGATGACGCGGCCTTCCAACTTTTTCAAAGACTCCACGGGATCGAGTCCCGAGCGCACCCAATGCCCCACGTCCGCGCACGCCCCGAGCAGCGGGCTGCGGCCTTTGACCGCCGCGAGCACCGTCTCGGGCTGCCAGTAAAAATTGCCCGGCCCCGGATGATTATGGATCGCGACCTTGATGTTGAATTCCTTGGCCAGCTTCTCGACCACATCCATGACCGGGCCGAGTTCCTCCATCTTGTTGTGAGCCTCCGGCTCGGCGACGAGCACGTCGATCCCGAGCCGCTTCGCGCCCTCGAAAATCTTGCGGCTCGCCGCTTCATCGAGCCCCGGATGCATCACGCCCATGTTGACGAACTTCGGACTGATCCCCTTCTCCTTCAGGTGCGCGGTGATGGCGGCGGCGTCCTGCTCCGAGAGACCGACCGTGGAAGTCTTCGCGGGCTTCCCGTCGGCCCCCGCGAGGTTCACGGTGCCCGAGATGCTCATGGCCTTCACGCCCATCGCGGCGGTCTTGTCGATAGCGTCGAAGATCGTGAATTTTTGGAACGTGTAGGAATGGACGGCGAGCGTCCACCCGAGCTGTTCGGCGGGCGTCTCGTCCGATGCGGTGGCCCAGACCGCGAGCGAAAGGGCGACGGTGAAAAGGAGAAGTTTTTTCATGGCGACGGCGAGCCTGCCCCACAGATGCGGCGCTGACAATGCCAGCCCCGCGGCACTTTCCCCGCGATTGACTTTTGCCCGCAACCGGGCCGAAGTTCTCGCCTTCCCAAGCTCCATGCTCGGATTTTTTGAAAGACAACGCCTCGTAAAAAAAGGGCTCGCCTCGTCGAAGCTGCGCCGCCGCCGCACCGAGAGCGAGTTCCTGGACACGTTGGAGCAGGGCGTGATCGCGAAGATCGCGGTCTTCGCCGGTTTCGTCGCGGGGCTCGGGCTGCTGATTTATCCCGAGGGCAGCCCGCAGCCGATGAAGAACGTCTTCATCGCGCTGCTCATCTTCCTCACCGCGCTCGCGCAGCTTTGGATCAATCATCCGAAGACCTTCGAGCGCAACTCGCGGCTCGTGCTCATCTTCCTCGTCTTCTTGCTGCACCTCGCGGTGGTGAAAATGGTGCTCATCACCGCCGACGCGCAAATCGGCACGGCGGGCGTGCTCAATCCGCTCGCCCGCCAGCAGCTCTGGTGGCTGGCCGTGCCGCTGGCCTTTGCGCCGCTTACGCTTTCCGTCCTGCTCGGGCGCTACCACGGTCTTTTCGCCACGGTTTTCATCAGCCTGTGGAGCGCGATTGTCTATCGCGGGACGACGGATTCGGTGGTGCTGGTGATGAGCCTGATCTGCGGCTTTGTCGCGGTCTTTGTGACGATGCGCGTGCGGCGCTGGACGCAGCTCCTGCGGGCGGGCGTTTTCATCGGGCTGGCGACGTGGATTCTGGCGGTGATGTTCGGCATGGTCGGACCGGTTTTGTGGGGCTCACTCGGCGACGGCCTGCACTGGCGGGCGCTCGGCTGGCAGAGCGCGGTGGCGGTCGGCAGCGGGGTGCTCACGGCCTTGCTGGCGACGCTGGTGCTGCCGATTTTCCAGACGGTTTTCCGCATCACCACGGACATCTCGTGGCTGGAGTTGAGCGACCTGAACCACCCGCTGCTCAAGCGCCTGACCATCGAGGCGCCGGGCACCTACCACCACAGCCTCGTCGTCGCGAATCTCTCCGAAGCTGCCGCCGAGGCCATTGGCGCGAACGCCACGATGTGCCGCGTGTGCTCATATTTCCACGACATCGGGAAGCTGGTGAAGCCCGAGTATTTCACCGAAAACATGCGGCGCGACCGCAACCCGCACGACGAACTCGCACCGACGATGAGCGCGCTCATCATCATCGCGCATGTGAAGGAGGGCGTGGATCTCGCGCTCAAGCACGGGCTCAATCAGGAGGTGATCGACCTCATCCAGCAGCACCACGGCACCTCGCTCGTTTTCTTTTTCTACAAACGCGCGCTCCAGCAGCAGGAGGACGCGCGCGCCGGCGGCAAAATCATGAACATGCGCGAGGAGGATTTGCCCGAGGTGCGCGAGGAAAGTTTCCGCTACTCCGGCCCGCGCCCGCAAACGAAGGAGGCCGCCATCGTCAGCCTCGCGGATTCCATCGAGAGCGCCTCGCGCAGTCTCGAACGCGTGACGCCGCAGAAGATCGACCAGCTCATCGGCGACATCATCCAGGCGCGGCTCATCGACGGGCAGCTCAAGGAATGCGACCTGACCATGCGCGAACTCGAAGAGGTCGCGGAGAGCTTCAAGCACACGCTGCAAAGCATGATGCACACGCGAGTCGCCTACCCGAGCGGCCGCACCGAGCGGCCCGAGCGCACCGAGCGGCGGGACACGCCCATCCCCGCGCCGCGCCCGAGCGTGCCGCCCGTCTCGGCGGCGTGAAAATCCACGTCGAGAACCGCCAGCGCGCCGTGCCCGTCGATCTCGCGTGGCTGCGGCGTTTCGCGGAGGTCGCTTTGGAAAAATGCGCGCCGCATTCCGGCGACGGACGATTTGCCCTCGCGCAGCTCGCCGAGATCGAGGTCGCCATCGTTTCGGATCGCGTCATCGCGCGGGTGCATCGCGAGTTCATGGGCATTCCCGGCGCGACGGACGTGATCACTTTCGCCCACGGCGAAATCGTCATGAGCGCGCCGACCGCGCAGCGCCACGCCCGCGAGTACGGCCACCCGGCCACGCACGAACTCGCCCTTTACACCATCCACGGTCTGCTGCATCTCAATGGCTACGAAGACGCCACCGCGCGCGCCGCCGCCCGCATGCACCGGACGCAGGATCGCGTTCTGCGCGCTTGCCTCGCGCTCCTTCCTCCGTCTTAAATAACCGCCCCATGAATCCCCTCACTCCTCCCCGCCACACCCTCGCATTCGTCATCGCCGCCCTGCTCGCCGTGCCCTGCGCCCGCGCGCAGGACGGACAGCCCGTCGATATCGGGCAGATGCTTCAGCAGTTGCGCCAGTTGCGCGAAGTGACCGCCACAAAAACCAAGGCCGACAAACAAAAGGCCCTCCAGGAAGTGAGCGCCGCCGCGGCCAGCGGCGAGAGCGCCGTCATCGCGTGGGAAAAAGCGGTCATGGCCACGCAGTTCGATGGCGTGACGAAAGAAGCGACCGCTTTCCGCGCCTGGCGCGACGGCGAAGGAGAGGCCCTCAAGGAAGCCGAGGCCAAGAACGCCGCGCGCCTTTATTTCCAATGGCTCGCCCTCACGCTCCAGCGCTCCTCCGGCACGCTCGTGAAAGACATGCTCCCCGCCATCATCAACTACACCAAGGAACTGGCGGCCGACCAGGCCGGGATGGACAACCTCGACGACACCATCACCCGCGAAAAGGAACGGGCCACTGGCAAACACGGCGTCCAGCGAAAGACCAACGATGCCGACGTGAAAAAGATGCACGACAACATCCTCAACCGTGCGCTCGGCGGCAGCATGGTGGTGCAGTGGCTGAAGCTCGGCGAATGGGTGAAGGTGGACGGATGGGAGGGCACGCCGGGCAACTTGGACGGCATTTATGAAATGACCATCCTGCCCGAACTGCGACTCCAGCGCGACCAGCGCGTGCTCGAGTACTGGGACATGAAAATCAAACGCGAGGGCGACAACGCCGCCAAATCGAAGCTCGAGTTTGAGCACGACAAATTCCTCACGCTGAAGATGCCCGCGCTGCTCTGGAAGAAAGCCGCCGACATGGCGGTCCTCGGCCAGAAAAACCGCGCGGCCACCGAGATGTTCAACCTCATCCGCAAATACCCGAGCCACCCCGACGCCGCCTCCTGGATGGGCAAGCTCGAGGAAATGCTCATGCCCGCCGCCGCGCCGGCCACAGCCCCCGCCGCGACCACCGCACCGGTGGCTCCGCCGCCCGTGCGGTAGCCCTTTCGCGCCGTGCCTGGGACGCTCGTCGAGCAGGAAACCGAGACCGACGACGCGCTCGACGTGCCGTGGAATGTCGTCGTCCACAATGACCCGGTGAACCTCATGAGTTACGTCGCGCAGGTCTTTCAAAAAATCTTCGGCTACTCCCGCCAGCGCGCGGAAAAGCACATGCTCGAAGTCCATCGCCAGGGCCGCTCTATCGTCTGGACCGGCGGACGCGAACGCGCGGAACTCTACATCCAGCAGCTCCACGGCTGGCTCCTCCTCGCCACCATCGAGCGCACCGCCTGACCCATGCGCGCCCGCCGCCTCGACGAAGACACCCTCGAAATCTCCGGCATCGGCTTCCTCGAAGGCGCGATCCTCTGGCGTCTCGCCGCCGCCGCCGATCCGCACGGCAGCGCCGCAGCCGAGGAGCGCCTCGCGAGCAGCCTCACCGGCGGCGCGGAGCCGGGGCTCGACGAGGAGTGGAAAGAGCATGTGCTGCCAGAGCTGAAGGCGCTGTTTGCCTCGGCGGTGGAAATCGTCCGCATGGATCTCGTCGGCTCATGGCTCGGCCCCGGCTCGGATGCCGCCGTGCGCGTGCCCGTCGCGCATGTCGAAGCCTGGCTCATCGCCCTCAACCAAGCCCGCCTCGCCCTCGCCGCGCGGCACAAGCTGACCGAAAAAGCGATGACCAGACGCCCGCCCGACAATCTCCGTCCGCGCACGCTCGCGCGCCTTTTCGTGGACTTCTTCGGCGGCCTCCAGCAGCTCCTCCTCGAAGCTGGCGAAGACCCCGCTCGCTAACGCACGCACTTGAAGTTCAAAGTGCGTGTCATCCTGAGCGGAGTTCCCGGCGGGCGAAGGCGGACGGGAACGGAGCCGAAGGACCCCGGCAGTTCGTTCACGCACACACGTTACCGGACCGCCGGGATCCTTCGGCTGCGCTGCACCCGCCTTTCCGCCTCCGCTCCGCTCAGGATGACACGCTGCGGAGTTTCGCCACGAAGCCGCCGATTCCATTCGCACCCACTGCGCACGCGGGCTAGAAGCCCGGATGCAGAAGAAACTTTTTTCCGAACTCGGCCTCTCGCCCGAGTCCCTCAAAGCCGTGGCCAAGATGGGCTTTGAGGAAGCCTCGCCCATCCAGTCCGAGACCATTCCCAAACTCCTCGCCGGCTCCGACATCGTCGGCCTTTCGCAGACCGGCTCCGGCAAGACCGCCGCCTTCGCCATTCCCGCCATCGAGCGCGTGGACGTGACCCTTCGGGCCCCGCAGGTGCTCATCCTCTGCCCCACCCGCGAGCTCGCCATGCAGGTCGCCGAGGAAGTCGCCAAACTCGCGCAGTTCAAACGCGGCGTCCGCGAACTGCCCATCTACGGCGGGCAATCCTACGACCGCCAGCTCCGCGGCCTGCGCGAAGGCGCGCAGATCATCATCGGCACGCCGGGCCGCGTCATGGATCACCTCGAACGCAAAACCCTCAAGCTCGACCAGGTCGGCATGGTCATCCTCGACGAAGCCGACCGCATGCTCGACATGGGCTTCCGCGAAGACATCGAGACGATCCTCAAACAGGCGCCCATCCAGCGGCAGACGGTTTTCTTTTCCGCCACGATGCCGCCGCCCATCCGGCACCTTATCAAAAACTACACGCGCGAGCCCGTGAACATCCGCATCGAGGCGCAGGCCATGGTCGTACCCGCCATCGACCAGGTTTATTACGAAGTGGACCGCCGCTCGAAACTCGAGGTGCTCTGCCGCCTCATTGATCTCCAGGACATCAAATACGGCATCATTTTCTGCGGCACCAAAATGATGTGCGACGAACTCGCCGACCACCTCAAAGCCCGCGGCTACAGCTCCGATAAACTCCACGGCGACATCTCCCAGCAGATGCGCGAGCGCGTCGTCGCGAAGTTCAAAAAGCGCGGCTTCGAGTTCCTCGTTGCCACCGACGTCGCCGCGCGCGGGCTCGATGTGGACGACATCGAAGTCGTCTTCAACTACGACCTCCCGCAGGACGCCGAAGACTACGTTCACCGCATCGGCCGCACCGGCCGCGCGGGCAAAACGGGCCGCGCCATCACCTTCGTCGCGGGCCGCGAGATTTGGAAAATGGAGCAGATCATCCGCTTCACCAAAGGGAAGGTCCGCCGCGAGAAAGTGCCGAGCGCCGAGGAGGTCGAGGAAAAGCGCACCAACGCCTTTCTCGAAACGCTCCGCGAGACGCTGGAAAAGGGCGCCTACAAACGGCAGGACGCCGTCATCGACCAACTCCTCAACGCCGGCCACTCCCCCACCGACATCGCCAGCGCCCTCATCCACCTCCTCGGCGGCGACAAACCCGCGCCGCAACCCATCATCGAGGAGCGCGCCCCCCGCCGCGAATTCCGCGACACCCGCGGCGGCGGCGACTACGCTCCGCGTCCGCCGCGCGACTACCCGAAATACGAACCCGTCTCCCGCTCCCGCACCGCATCCGCACCCCCGCCGCGCGACCGCGATTTTTCTGGCCCACCGCCCGCGAAACCTTTTCGCACCAAGCGCGACGAACCCTCCCCCGTCTCCCACGAACCCGGCATGGTGCGCCTCGCCTTCAATCTCGGCAACGAGCAGGGCGTCGCGCCCGGCGATTTCGTCGGCGTCATCGCCGGCACCACCCGGCTGCCGAAAGAAGTCGTCGGCCGCATCGACATCGGCGAGCGCCAGACCTTCGTGGACGTGAGCGACGAGAGCGCCACCTTCATTTTGAAAAAGCTCAACGGCATCAAATTCAAAGGCCACAAACTCGCCGTCGCCGTCGCCCGCTGACCCTCGCGCCATGAAATCTCTGCTCACCACTTTCGCCGCGCTACTCCTCGCCGCCGCCAGCCACGCCGCGGACCGCCACCTCCTCTACATGGCCTCGCCCGATGGCGCGCAGCCCGGCGGTTCGGGAGATGGTGTGCTCATCTTCGACATCGACGATGGGCACAAATTCGTCCGCCGGATCGACGTGCCGGTTTTCAAGGAAGGCATCCGCGGCTTCTGCCCGAATGCGAAGACGCACCGGGCGTTTTACACGACGACGAATCACACGCTCGGATGCCTCGATCTCGAGACGGACAAGATCGTCTGGGACAAAAAATACCCCAGCGGCTGCGACCGCGCGGCGGTGACGCCGGATGGGCGGAAGCTCTATGTGCCGACGGGTTGGTGGGTCGCGGAGGGCGGGAGCGAATGGTTCGTGGTGGATGCGGAGACGGGTGAGGTGACGAAGCACATTCCCGTGCGCGGCCATTCGCACAACACGGTCATGGGGCTGGATGGGCAGTTCGTCTATTGCGGCTCGGAGACGACGCTCACAGTCATCCGCACGAGCGACGATTCCGTGGTGAAAGAGATCGCGCCCATCGGCGAGAGCGGGGTGTTTCCCCTCACGGTGAACAGCGCCGGCACGCTCGCTTTCGTCTGCCTCGGGAAGCATGTCGGTTTCGATGTGGCCGACCTCGCGACGGGAAAGATCACGCGCGTTTTGGCCGGCGACGGAAAGCTCGAACGCCGCACGCACGGGGCCGGCCTGACGCCAGACGAAAAGGAACTCTGGATCAGCGATCAGGGCGGCAACCGGCTCTACATTTTCGACACGACGCAGATGCCGCCGAAGGAAGCCGGCCACGTCGATCTCACGATCGGCGGCCACGGGTGGATCACGTTTTCCCTCGATGGCCGCTACGCGTGGTGCCACACGCCCGATGTGATCGACACGAAGACGCGGCAGATCGTCGCCACGCTCAAGGACGAGCATGGCAACGCCGTATGCGGCTCGAAGTTTTTCGAGGCGGTCTTCCGCGAGGGCAAAGTCACCGCCGTGAGCGATCAGTTCGGAGTCGGACGCGGCGCAAAGTGAGTCCTGACTTGCGCGGCGCGGGCTGGCGGTAAATCCTCGCCTCCATTCCGATGGACAGAACCGAAATGCGGCTCGATCCGCTGACCGAAGCGTGGACGATTTTTTCCGAATCGCGCCCGATCCCGCCCGCCTTTGGCTCGGTGCTCGCGGAGGCCAAAGCGGCCAGCCCTTTCACCGCCGGCCACGAGCGCCACGCCGCGCACGCGCTGCACACCGCGCACGCGCCGGGCGACGGCTGGCAGGTGCGGGTGGTGCCGAACCGCGCGCCCATCGTCCGCGTGGAAGGCGACGCCACCCGGCGGAGCGACGGCTTTTACGACCGCATGGACGGCGTGGGCGCGCACGAAGTCATCATCGAGGATCCCGGCGATACGGCGCTGGAGGAGCTGCCGCTGGCGGACATCGAGAAGGTCGTGACCGCATGGAAAGTGCGGATGCTCGACCTGATGCGGGACACGCGGATGCGCTCGTTTGCGATCATTAAAAACGTGGGCATCCCGGCGGGCGCGCGCGTGGCGCACAGCGTGAGCCAGCTCGTGGCGATGGCGGTGATCCCGCCGCTGCTCGCACGCAAGCTGGCGGTTGCACGGCGCTTTTTTGACACGAAGAAGCGGTCGATCTTCGACGACATCCTGCGCGAGGAAGTGCGCAGCGGGACGCGGCTCGTGTATGAAAACAACGGCTTCACCGTCTTCTGCCCGTACGCCGCGCGCGCGCCGTTCGAGCTGGCGATCTACCCGAAGCGCCAGTGCCCGGATTTTCACGGACTCAGCGAGCAGGAAACCGCCCAGCTCGCCGACGCGCTCAAGTCCGCGCTGCGCCGGCTGAACCGCGCGCTCGATCACGCGCCCTACAATCTCATGCTCTTCACCGCGCCCACGCGCAGCTCGCGGCCCGACCACTGGACGACCATCGAGCAGGACTTTCGCTGGCATATCGAAATCCTCCCGCGGCTCTACTACCGCGGCGGCGTGGAGCTCGGCACCGGCTGCTGGCTGAACACCGTCTGGCCCGAGACCGCCGCCGATTTCCTCCGCTCCCTCGCGCTCCCCGAATGATCGCCCGCCAGGTTTTCTACGAGGGCCGCGTGCAGGGCGTCGGCTTCCGTTTCACGGTGAAACAAATCGCGCGCGGCTTCGACGTGACCGGCTGGGTGCGCAACCTCGCCGACGGCCGCGTGGAGCTGCAATGCAGCGGCGAGAGCAGCGAGGTGGAGCCTTTCCTCGAAGACATCGCCGAGAGCGAGCTGAAGGGCCACATCCGCAGCGTGACAGTGCAGCCGATCCCGCCGCTGGATGGCGTGCGCGGTTTCCAGATCGTGGCTTAAAAGGCTCCGTTCCCAGCGGAGCAACTGCGGCACGAGGCCAAATATCCAGCCGCTTCTCGCGGCACCGTCGCCCGCCTTACCCTACGCTCGCCGCAGAAGCGCCAGCCGCCCCTCATCCAAAAGTCCCGCCACGGCCCCATTCCGCACATCGAGACAGTAGTTCCTGCTGGTCCCGCCCCGCTTCTCACGCACTTCGAGCCCCGGTGTGTGTCCCACGATCTGATGGATGCCGGGGATCGGCACGAGGCTGTCCCAATCCATCCACAGCGGCCCGCCGAACGGCTGCGC
>JANXSB010000024.1 GCA_025352865.1 Chthoniobacter sp.
AGCCGCCCGCCGTGCCTTCGAGATGCAGAACGAGCGTGCTTTGCCGATCCGTCATCAGACCACCGTGCCGCCGCCCGCCCTTCACTCACCGATACGCCGAAAATTCGGTCTGGTGGGCCGTGACAATACGTGACAAAACAACAGCGAATTCGTGCCCTTTAGTGACCCTTTCACTTTTGTCTCATGCCGCGCAGCAAAACCATAAGTAGCTGAACACAAGTAATATAGATCATCGAATATCGGTCACAAAAACCGACGACTCAACGGATTCGAATCCCGTTAGCGCTACTTGGTTCTATCAGGGTTGGCGGGCGGTTCGCCGGTTTGGTCACAAACTGACAACGGCTTTTTTTTGCGGGCGGAACAGGCCGGGGATGTCGTCTGCGGGAGAGATCTTCCTCCAAGTGTCCGCGTCGGAGGGCGGGGCGGGTTTCCTGCCTGGCACACCGCGCGCCGCCGCCCGCTTCGCCCGCGCGCCCGTCTATCTCCACTCGATTCCGACCGGGTCAAAGCCTGCCTACATCAGCGGTGTCCCGCAGCGGAAGTTCAGTTTCAGGCAATGATGTCGGTGCTCTCGGTGATCCGCGTCCGCACCAACTACCGCCACGGCGAAGACATCTACCTTTACCGCACCACCGCGACCCCGGAGAAAGCCCGCGAGCGCTTCCAGGAATACCTCCGTGCGCTCAACCAAATCCGCGACCACCCGCGCTGGTACAACGCCATCACCACCAACTGCACGACGAGCATTCGCGACCAGCATCCATCCGCGGAGCGCGCACCGTGGGACTGGCGCATCCTGCTCAATGGCAAAGGCGATGAGATGATGTTTGAGCGCCACGCCATCGTCACCGGGGGCCTGCCCTTTGCCGGGTTGAAAGCGCAGTCGCTCATCAACCCCGCGGCGCAGGCGGACGGAGACGCCGCGGACTTTTCCACACGCATCCGCGCAGTCGCGCTGGGCTTTCGGTGATCGGCGGCAGGGGCGCAGATGCGCGGCAGGTTACTTCTTTGGAAAGGTGATCTCCTGAACCGCGGACAGCGGCAGAGTCAGTTCCCCGAGAGTGGTCGTGAGGGTGACTGATTGCTCCCCGATCTTAATCGCGCTCGCCGAGAGCAGGCCGCGGTCGTAGAGCCGGACGTGATGGGTGGCCGGCTTCGGTGCCGTGGGTGGGTTTAAGTCCATGCAGACGATCCGAGCCAGCGGCAGCGTGAGCGCGCCGGTGGCCTCCGAGTCCACTTCCACGGAGTTATCCGCGAGCTTCACGAGCTTCGCGACCGTCTCATCCCCGTTGGCGAAAACCACGGACACCTCGCCGGCGGGGCGTGCTTCCGCAGCACCCAGCTTTCCATTCCACGGAGCCACCCATGCCTCCGAAATGCTGAACCGGCGGCCATAGTTAATCGTCGGGGAAAACATTGCATAGCGGATGTCCACCCACGGCTCGTCCTTTCTCAGCCGGCAGGTACCGATCTTCCGGTCATTGACCGCGAGATGAATAGCCCGCGCCCGAGGGTCCGGCACGATCTGCATGCGCGTCGGGGCACCAAGGACTGTCTTTGCCGGGAGCTGAAAGGTGAACTGTTCCGGTCGGATGATCTGCACCCGGTTGGCGTCTTCGATTGGCCGCATCGCCCGGCTCACCACCACGGTGTTCCCACTGAGGTTAATGTAATAGGCGACCGCCGCCTTTTGGTCGAGGAGGGACAGGGCCAGATAGCTATCGAAACCGGAGCACGTGAACTCGACCGACACTGCGGTTTCGGATTCGCCCAAGGCAAGGACCAGCCCGTCGCGCAAGCCACCGGGATCGGACGCGGAATTCCGCACGGTATAGGTGCCATCGGCATAGGAGTAAGCAGGTGACTTGGAATCATCAGGCCCGGAAAAAGTAATTTGGTTGGAGTTTCGGCCGGAGGTTTGCAGCCACCGATTCCGGCCGCTGCCGGTATCGGCGACCACGCCGGCTCCGGGCGCCGGAAAGATGGATTGAATGCCCGGCCTATTGAGTCTTAGGGCTGGATGAAATGATGTCCTTAAGGTGATGGATGTGTCATCGAGGCCAGTCAGTTCGCCGGTCAACCAGTCCCCATCGCACAATCTTACGACGTGCCCGGCTGTGACCGGCGATTCACTCCTGGGTGCCAGGCAGAGGGAAGTCACGTTATCCGCCGGGAACTCCAACGGATTGCGCGCCGCTGGAATCTTCCAGCGCAGCTTTCCCTCCGTCATCGGCGGGAGATAGGTTCCCGTGATCTGCCTTCCGTCGGAAAAGGTCAGCACATCCGTCCTTCCTGACCGGGCCACTGCCGGAGATGGGTCGGGGCGAGGCGGAGTCAGCCTGCGCAGAGCCGTCATGGGAAGGGTCATCTCTTTGGCAAACGAAGTTTTCGCAATGATTTTTCCATTGGTCAAAAGGACGGACTCCGCGGCAAACGCGCTGCCGTCTTTCATTTCCAGCCAGATCCCTTCCACCGGCTTCATGACTGGGCCTTCGCCGGGTCTTAGCCGGAGCAGCACAGGCTTGGATCGCGGGACGCTGGCGCCACCTGCCAGAGTTATACCCGCATCCGTGATCTTTGTTACTTCTCCGGCGATGACTCTTTGATCCGCGACGATCACCTGATCCGCGTCGGCCGGTTTATCCCCGGCCTTTGGCAAATAACCATACCAAGGGCGCACGGTGGGATCCGAGATGGTAAAGCCCGCTGGCCCGCGGAAGCTGATAACTCCGCCCGCGCGCTCCAAATCCTCGGGTGCAACTTTCGCAATCTCATAACGGCCAATTTCCGTCCCATTGAATTGCACGACCAGAAGTCCCTTTGTCCTGTCGCAGAAGACGGCATAGTGCGCCCGCTTTCCCGGCTCTGGCAGAGGCGGGATGCCGGCGGCGGTTATGGGTTGCAGATTGTAGAAGCGCTGCCCGTCAAAATGATTCAGACTGACGGTGCGTCCGCCGGTTCCCATCTGCACCATCCCTGGGGCCATGGCTCCCCCGGATTCCTCGATGCGGTAGTTGAACAGCGTTAGCACGCCGGCCCAGTCGGACGAAACATCGGCATCGAAGCTGAATTCCAGCGCCGCGGGCAGGCGGGCAAACTTTCTTCCCAGCACGGCCCCTTGATTCAGGCGGGATGTCCATGCGCCGTCCTGATGCACCCAGGTATCCTCGGGGAACGGCTTCCACCCATCGGTGAAGTTTGCGCCACGGCCAAACACCGGCGTCTCCTCATGGGAAAAGGCCACCTCGGCTACCTGGGTGCGATCCAGCTCCAGCTTCGCGCCCTCCTCAAGGGTCAGGGAAAACTTTCTGTCCCTCAGACCTATCTGCGAAACGGCCAGACAGCCGCCATCCCGCAGGAGCACACCTATGGGAAGTTTCCGCACCTTTGACTCACCGGACAGGCGTACGGAGGTAACCTCCCTCATGAGCAGGGCCGCCTCGCTGCCGTTCTTGAGTGTCAGGTTCAGGTCAGTGCCGTTCGCAGACTGAACCCGGCCTTCCAGCCTGTTCCCATCGGCCAGCATGACCACATCCGTTCCCGAATCCTCGATGGCGCGCGGCGGCCGGTTAAAGAACTGCACCTTGTCGGGCTTGAGCTGTGGGTTGGCTGCGCCCTGAAAGATAACGAGGTTCTGCTGCGGAGGCATCTGCTCGAGCGTGACTTTCACCTCCTGCTCCTTGCCATCGCGCAGGATGCGTAGCTTTACTTCCTTGCCCGGCTTATTGGCCCGCACTGTGGTGCGCAAATCCTCCGCGTCCTTCAGTTCCTTGCCATTGAGTTTGAGCACGCGGTCGAATTGCCTGAGCCCGGCCTTTTTCGCCGGCCCACCCTCGACAGCGTCCATGACACCCACACCCGGCAGCGGCTTTTCATCCTCGTCCAAGTCCAGATTGCGCGCGACTTCCATGACGATACCCAGCCATGCCGGAGCCTCCGGTTCCGCCGGTTTGGCCTCTTCTTCGGCGGCGGGTGCCGGTTTCACCTGCGCGATTGCGCGATCCCCGGCGCACGCCCAGACCCATGCACCGAGCAAAGAGGCGAGGAACACCGCAGATGACAGGCGCAGGGGAAAGACGGACGGTTTGCGGTCGGTGATCAAGTGGTCGGGAGCGCGTCCTTGGCGCTGGGAGGCAAGTGTCACCCAAACGCACCGGATCGCCAATGGGTAATCGCGAGTCCGGCCGCACCTGTCGCCGGAACATTGCGTGGGGAATTTCCATCCCCCGCTTGCCGCTGGTGGTGAGCGGAGGGCTCAGCCGGCCGTTATTTCTTGTGAAACAGCGCCTGCACGTCCGTGGTGTCGAGGTCGCTGAAATCGAGTCCGGCACCGGGGGCGCGGGCGGAGGCGAGGTGGATGCGGTCGCCGATGGCTTTGGCCGCAGGGGTGGCGTAGTACTTCATCGAGCCGACGGTGAGGTGGGTGGGGAAGACGATGACGAGGAGGGAGTTTTCATCCACGTTCACCATGAGGGTGCTGTAGTGCTCGCCCTGCTGATACATGCTGGTGAAGTTACTTTCGTTGACAAGCTGGGCCATGAACTGCACGGCGTTGTAGGCATTGGAGCCGAGGGTCGCGAAGGTCGTGGCGTCCATCGAATCTTGGGTGCCGCATTGGTGGATGAGGTAGCCGGCTTTCTCGACGAGCAGGGCGACGTTGGCCTCGCTCTTTTTGAGCAGGCCGTGCATGGCCACGTCGAGGGCGTCGAGATCCTCCTGAATAAGTTGGGGAAACTGGCCCATAGGGTGTGTTATTTCCGTCCGCTGTCGCTCAGGAATTTGTGGAGGAGCATGCGGGTGATCATGTTCAGCGTCTCGAAGACCCCCTCGGTTTTTGAGGCGGAGGCTTCAAAGGAAGGCACCTGCACCTCGCGGTTGTTGAGCACGAAATCCATGTATTCCATCGGCGCGGCGTCGGGCAGGTCGCGCTTGTTGTACTGCATGACGTAAGGGATGTCGGCGAGGTTGAGGTTGAGGGTCTTCAGGTTGTCCTCGAGATGCTTAAAGGTCTCCACGTTTTCCTCCATCTTGTCGTACTGCGAGTCGGCGACAAAGACGATGCCATCGACGCCGCGGAGGACGATCTGGCGGGTGGCGTTGTAGATGACCTGGCCGGGGACGGTGAAGAGCGCGAACTTGGTCTTGAAGCCGCGGATAGCTACAGCCTCCAGGGGAAAGAAGTCGAAGAAGAGGGTGCGGTCGCTGCTCGTGGCGAGGGAGGTGAGTTTGCCTTTCGCGGAAGTCTCGGGCACCTGCACGTTGCTGTGGACTTGCTCGAGGTTGGTGGTCTTGCCGCTTTTCGCCGGTCCGTAGTACACGATTTTGACCTGCAGCTCTTTGGTCGCTTGGTTGATGATGGCCATGTTGAGGTTGGTTTATTGATGGGTCTGCCGTCCGAGTTCCGCGGAGATGAGCCGCAGTTCGTGCCAGGGGAGGGCCGCGCCGGGCTGCCCGAGGATGGCGAAATAGATGAAGCCGAGCCGGTAGATCTGGCAGTGCGCGCCGTGGGTGGTGAAAAGGAGGTCGTCCACTTCGCCCATTTTCATCTCGCCGGAGTACTGGTTCAGCCGCGCGAAAATCTGCGGGAGAAACGCGGCGACGACCTCGCCCTTCACGCCCTCGGGCATGGAGGTCGCGACCTGCAGGCCCTCCTGCAAGGCGACGATCGCGCCGGCGACGCCGGGCAGTTTGACGGTGCCCGCGACGATCTCGGCGGGCGTGAAATCGGTCTTGCGCGGATCGCCGAAAATGGTGCCGACGGTCTCGGGAACCGGCTGCGGCTCGGGTGCGGCGACCACGGCCTCCGGCTCGGCGACCGGCTCTGGCGCTTGAACCGCGGGGGCTTCGTCCGCCGGGACGGGAGCGGCTGGCGCGGCGGGTGCGGGTTCGCGTCCGTCATTGAAGAGCGCGGGGATGCTGTCATCGACCTGCACGCTTTTGCGTCCGGCCCTGGCCTTGCCGGAGGCGGCGAGAAAGGCGGGCGCGATGATTTTCAAGGGAAGCTGGAGGACGGTCGCTGCATCGGCCGCGGTCGGTTCCGAGGGCGCAGGCGTGAGGCCGGCGAGGATTTCTTCCCAGGTGAAAGTGACTTTGCCTTTCGCCAGTCCGGCGGCGATCACATCGGCATCCAGCGCCACCGTGGTCGCGGGATCGAGGGCCGAGATCTCGCCGCAGATTGGCTCCGGCCAGGAATTGATGAGCGGCGCGAGCGCCAGGATGAGCGGCGGCTCGTCGGATTTTGGCGTGGGCGTGGGCTCTGCGGTGCGGTAGTCCGTCGGCGGGGCGACCGACCGCATGCCGTTGGACGGTGCGATGCCCGACGGTTTCGGGGCCGGCGGTGCGCCCGGATCCACTTTGCCGATCCGTGAGGCTGGCGCCGGGTGGAGATTGAGCACGGTCGAATCCTTGCGCGGCGGATTCTCGGGCGTGGTCGGCGCGATGGCGTAGGGCGTTTCGGCGTTGCCGAAAAGATTGAAGTCGTTGTCCACGCTGTCGAGCGGGCGCTGGTCCATGCGGCGCTTGAGCGCCGCGGGGCTGATGTGGCGGAAGATTTCCTGGAGCGGGATTTCCACCTGGCGTTTGTCGCCGAGCGCGATCGGCGCAAAGACGCCCTGCGGAGCCTGCCGGTGCAGACTCGCGAAGGACATTCGCACCGTGCCGGAGGCGAGCTGCTTGTGGATGAGCAGCAGCGGCAGCGCGATGGTCGCGGCGGCGTCCGGCGATTTGAGGACGCTGGTTTTCAAATCGTCGGGAAAGCGGCTGACGATCGCAGCGAGCGAGAGGTGGGCGACTTCCACACTCGGGATCGGCGTGGAGGGTTCGCCGGTTTGGGCGGGGCGTGCGGCGCGTGCGGTGACGATGGGTGCCGCCGCTTTGGGCGCGGATTTGCCGAAGAGTTTTTTGAGGATCGTGAGCATGGGGCCAGCGGGGTTTCCCGCCTCAGCTTAGCAGCCGCGATGCCACCACCACCCGGACTCGCAAAATTGTCATGCACACGGCCTTTCGTGGCCCGTGACGTGCTAAACAAACGCCCGCCGTTCTTTCCGAAAAAAACGGCCCACTGCCCGCAAACCCTCATCCACCCTAGCTTCCCAGCCCATGCCCGCCCGGCAAAAAATTCTCATTCTCGACGATGAACAGGACATCCTGGAAATCTACCAGGAGATCCTCGCGCGTCTCCCCAGCCAGCCGGAGATCCACACTTCCGACAGCGGCGCACGCGCCATCGCGCTCCTCGAAAGCGAGTCTTTCAACCTCCTCCTCGTCGATCTGCGCATGCCGGTCATGGACGGCTTCCAGGTGCTCGCCATCGTCCGCCGGAAATTCCCCACACTCCGCGTGGTGGTGATGACCGCCGCCGAGGATGAGCAGTTCCGCGCCCGCGCCTACGGCATGGGCATCGACCTCTATTTGGAAAAGCCGAAGACCGGCAAGGAGATCATCAATTTCGTCGATTGCATCGAGTCCATGCTCGAAAAGGACGACGCTGGCGGCTTTCGCGGCGTGCAGAGCAAGACGCTCGTGGACATCATCCAACTCGAGTGCCTCACGCAGAGTTCGGCGATTTTGAAAATCTGCAGCGCCATCGGCGAGGGCCGCATCTGGGTGCAAAAAGGCGAGATCATCGACGCGGCGACGGGCGACAGCTTGGGCCGCGAGGCCTTCCTCGAAATGCTCCGCTGGAAAGCGGGCAGCTTTGAAATCCTGCCGTCCGATGTGCCGCGTCCGCGCACCATTTTCTCCTCCTATGAAAGCCTCCTCATGGAAACGGCGCAGGCCATGGACGAGTGCGATGCCGACCTTCCCGCCGCCGAGGACGCGAATCTGCTGGCCGGGTTCGCGCGCTACAAAGGCGTGCAGTGCGTCGTCGCCGTCGAGGGTGCGGACGCCGCGAAATTCGAGCACTGGGGCGCGGAGAATGCCGACGGCATGGCCGCGTGGATCCACCACACCACCCGCGCCATGCGCATGCTCAGCGAGCGGCTGGAAGCCGGCCATCTCGAGCAGATCGAAGCCCTCGGCCCGCAGCGCCACATCGCCATCCTTTCCACCGACGCGCAGGACCTCGGCGTCGGCTTCACCCGCTCGGCCACACTCCCCTACATCCGCGAAACCATGAAACAGATCGAGGTCAAATGGGCATCCTGAAACCCTTCTCCCGCGCGCAGAAACCGCTCCGCCCCGAGCGCCTGCCGAGCGGCTGCTACACCATCCACCGCGGCGGCGAACTCGTCGCCTCCACCCTCCCTTCCTCCTTTTCCCGCGCGGCCATGCTCGAGGTCGGCCGCGTCGTCATTGAGGCCTTTCACTCCGCGCAAAAAACCAACCTCGCGCTGACCGACCTGCACCTGAAATTCAGCGGCCTGACCATCACCGCCCGCGAGATGCGCGGCGGCGCGCTCATCTTTCTCGAACCCGCCACCCTCCAGCTCCCGCACGCCAAAACCCCACCCGCCATGCACTACAAAAACCTCGATGAATTCATCCTCCACCTCGAAAACTACATCGAGTGCTGGAAGCAGTTTAACCACTACGTGAACCTCGCGCGGGACAAGAAATTCACGCGCGAGGACGAGACCCAGTTCCTCGAAATCAAGAGCGTCATCGCCCAGGGGCTCGAGGCCATCATCGCCTCCACGGAAAAAGGCGGGCCGAAAAAAGAGGAGGTCCGCTCCCTTTTCGCCAACGCCCCGAGCCTCCGCTACCTCGCCGACATGCCCGAGTCCATCCCCACCGTTGAAGGCCAGTGGCACAAAGTCTATCTCGGCCTCCAGTCCCTCCTCGGCCAGCTCAAGGTCCAGCAGAACAAAGCCGACAAAGGCACCGGCTGGAGCCTCTTCGGGCGGAAATAGGCGCGGCCATCTTCGCGGAGCGCGGGCAGCCTTGTCCGCGCGTTTCGCGATTGTCCTTTTCGGCGTGAGCACAGGTGCTCGCGCCCAGCTCCCGCTGTGCGGCAAAAAAGAATCCTTGCCCGGCCCGCGGCCCGTTGGTTCAGTCGTGGGACGTTTCCTTGGATTGCTTCCCGACCTTTATGAAGAAAGTCATTCTCCTCGCGCTCGCCGCTTTGTCCCCGCCCGTTTTTGCGGAGCCCGCGGCGCATATCGACGTCAGTAATCTGCCCTCCCAGTCGAAGATGATCGATGCCGTCGTCGTGCCCGTGCCGAGCGAGATTTTCGCCGTGCTCGACAAACTCGGACCTCGGCCGAATTGGTCCGCCGTGCAGCACAAGATGACCAGCGTCGCGCAGCCCATCGGCGAGCAGCCGCAGATCGCGCTGATGCTCGGCACGGTCATCGCGGAAGGCTTCATCGCGGTCGAGGCCGAGGACGCCAATGAGGTGAAGCAAATTGGCAAGAGCGTACTCAATCTCGCCAAGGCGCTGGGCGTGGAAAAAAAAGCACAGGTGCGGGCCAAGGCCATCACCGATGCCGCGGACGCGAAGGACTGGACGGCTGTGCGCAAGCAGCTCGACAAGGCGCTCGAAGACGTGCGCGAGGCCATGGTCGAGCTGAACAGCGAGGCGCTCTCGCAGCTCGTGAGCCTCGGCGGCTGGCTGCGCGGCACCGAGGCGCTGACGGCGGTGGTGGAAAAGCACTACACGAAGGAAAGCGCGGAGCTGCTCCACCAGCCGATCCTGCTCGATTACTTTGAAAAGCGGCTCGCCAACATGAAGCCCAAGCTCAAGCTCAACCCGGTCGTCATCAAGGTGCAGAAAGGCGTGCTCGAAATCCGCCCGCTCATGGGGCTGCCTGACAGCGGCGACATTTCCGAGAAGTCCGTGAAGGAGATCAACGACGTCACTTCCGACCTCATCAAGGCGATCAACGCCAAGGCCCAGCACTAACCCCGAAAGATTTTTGTGAAACGTTTCGCTCCCTTCCTCATCGCCCTGCTCTGCCTCTCGCTCGGTGCCGGCCCCGCGCGCGCGACCATCGACGACGCCCTCTCCTTCGCCCTCGAAGCCGCCGATCCCTACGTGAAGGAAGGTTTCACCGTCCGCGAGGATTACTGGGGCGGCGACCTCGGCGTGAAGCAGACGAAAGCCATCGTGCATCAGCTTTTCAAAGGCAACACCTACTGGTTCTGGATGGGCACCGACGCGAAGACCGCGAAGATTTCCGTCCACATCTACGACAGCGAAGGCAACCTCGCGGAAGTCGAGGCGTGGCAGAAACCGCACTTCGCCGCCGCGCGCGTGGAGCCGAAAAAGACGGGCACGTACTACCTCATCGTCGAGGTGGAAAAGTCGCCCGCCGAGCGGACCTCGTGGTCGCTGGCGTATGGGTTCCGCTAGGAGGCTGTGAGCGCCGCACAGACTTTGCAGTTTGAGAGCGCGCGCGTTTTGCAGTCGCTCTACGGCAACGATCTCGCGCTGCTCAAGACGCTCGAAAAGACGCTCGAAGTCCGCGTGACCACGCGCGACGGCTGGGTGCGCATCGAGGGCGAGCCGGATCGCATCGAGCAGACGCGCCGCGTCTTCGAGCAGCTCGACCGCGCGCGGCTGGGCGGCGTGAGCGTGCGGCGGCATGAGTTTCTCCAGGCGCTGCGCTCCGTCACCGAACCGGATGAATCCACCCTCGACGAGCTGCTCGACACGAAAATCCACACCTCGGCGAAGCGCCCGCCCATCGTCCCGAAGAC
>JANXSB010000010.1 GCA_025352865.1 Chthoniobacter sp.
TTTCGTTTCACCCACCCACCGCCTCGCCAGCCTCCCGTGCTGGCGAGGCGTTCTGGCTTTCCCACCCGGACGACTGCCACTTGAATCGCCGTTGCTGCCTCTCCTTTTTTCCACTACTCATCGGACATGGCCTCTCTCCTCGACCGTATCACCAGCAATCCGCAGCAATGCGGGGGCCGTCCCTGCGTGCGCGGGATGCGCATCCGCGTGAGCGATGTGCTCGATCTCTTCGCGTCCGGCCTCGATGCCGCCCAGATTCTCGAGGAGATGCCGGACTTGGAAGCGGACGACCTCAAGGCGTGCCTCACGTATGCCCGGCGGCGCATTGACCATCCGCTGCTGGTGGCATGACGATCTGGGTGGACGCGCAGTTGTCGCCGCGCACCGCTCGCTGGATTGCGGACAATTTTCCCATCGCCGCGGCTCCGCTGCGCGACCTCGGCCTGCGCGATGTCGGCGACGAGGAGATTTTCGCGGCGGCACGCAGCGCCGATGCGATCGTGCTCACGAAGGACAGCGATTTCGTGCGGCTCCTGGAGCAGCAGGGCAGCCCGCCAAAAGTGCTGTGGCTCACCTGCGGCAATACGTCCGAAGCCGCGTTGCAGAAGATTCTCGCGCTGCATCTAACCACGGCGCTCGGCTTGCTCGCCGGGGGCGATGATCTTGTCGAGATCGGCTCACCGTAGCGGATGAAGCTCCGGGCGGACGGTACCGTCTGGCGCAGGCAAGCTGCAGCTTTCACAAACCGGCCACGCTTGACTCGCACGCGCGAACCGCGCCAAATGCGCGTCCCAAAACTCCAACCTCAACCCACTTCACCTCATCATGCGTCTCGGCCTTAACACCTTTCTCTACGCCAGCCCTTTCACCACGGAGCAGGCACCCAAACTTTTTGCGAAGCTCAAGAAATGGGGCTTTGAAACCGTGGAGATTCCCGTCGAGGCGCTGGAGCACATCGACCCCGCGAAGGTGAAGGCCGCCGCGGACAAGGCCGGGCTGAAGATCGGCAGCATCTGCGCATGCATGGGGCCGGGGCGCGATTTCCGCGGCAGCGCGGAGGAGCAGAAGACGGCGGTGGAATATGTGCGCGGGCTCATCGACCAGGCGGTGGCGCTGGGCTGCCCATCGATCATCGGGCCGCTGTATTCCGTGGTCGGGCTCATCGGGCCGCACGACGACGCGGAGAAAAAGCAGCAGTTCGACCTCGTGGTGAAAAACCTCAAACCGCTCGCGAAATACGCCGAGCAGAAAGGCGTGCAGCTTTGCGTCGAGCCGCTGAACCGTTTCGAGACCGACTTCCTCAACACCTGCGACCAGGGGCTGAAGCTCGTGAAAGCCGTGGGCAGCAAAGCCTTCAAGCTGCACCTCGATACTTTCCACATGAACATCGAGGAAAAGAACCAGGCCGCCGCGATCCTCAAGGCCGGCAAACATCTCGCGCACTTCCACGCCTGCGGCTGCGACCGCGGGACGCCGGGTGGCGATCACATCGACTGGAAGCCGATCGTCGCCGCGCTGAAAAAGATCGGCTACAAGGGCGACATCGTCATCGAGTCCTTCACCACCGATGTGAAAGTCATCGCCCGTGCCGCCGCCATCTGGCGCAAGATGGAGCCGAAGCGCGACGACATCGCGGTCAAAGGACTGGCGAACATGAAGAAACTTTTCGGCAAGAAGTAAGCGCCCCGCAGATTACCTACCCACATTATGAAACTACTCCTCACCGTCACCCTCGCCGCCAGCATCGCGGCTCACGCCGTCGATACCTCAGAGATCCTCAACAAGCCGGTCTTCCCCGCAAACGAGATCAAGGTCGTCGGCGTGGCGAAGCCGATTTTCAACGGCAAAGACCTCACCGGCTGGAAAGGGCAGCCGGAATTCTGGAGCGTGAAAGATGGCGCGATCACCGGGCAGACCACGAAGGAAACGCCGGCCAAGGAAAACACCTTTCTCATCTGGGAAGGCGAGGTCGGCGACTTCGAGCTGACTTTCAAATACAAGATCGTGGACGCGAACGGGAAGGCCGAGGGCTTTGGCAACTCGGGCGTGCAATATCGCAGCAAAGTCGTGAAGCCGGAGTATTCCGTGGTCGCGGGCTATCAGGCGGATTTTGAAGTCGGCAAGACTTACAGCGGCATCCTCTACGAGGAAAAAGGCCGCGGCATCCTCGCGCAGCGCGGGCAGCAGGTGGTCATCAAAGACGGCGCGAAACCCGAGGTCAAAGGCGAGATCGGCAAGAGCGAAGAAATCCAGGCGGGAATCAAGCCGGCGATGTGGAACGAATACAAGATCGTCGCCAAGGGCGGGCACTTGCAGCACTACATCAATGGCGACCAGACCGTGGACGTGACCGACGAATCCACCGTCGGCGCGAAGACCGGCGTCCTCGCGCTCCAGCTCCACGCGGGGGAGCCGATGACCGTGCAGTTCAAGGACATCATGCTCAAGACAGCCAAGTAGGCGCGATTTTCCGCGTTCCTTTCAAGACCACCGGCGCTCGCGCGCCGGTGGTCTTTCTTTTTGCCCGCGCTTGCCGCCGCACTCGATTTACTGGCAATGCTGGCCTGCACAATGAATCCGCCCACTGCCCATAAGCTCTGGTACCGCCACCTCTACGTGCAGGTGCTCGTCGCCGTCGCCCTCGGCATCGCGGTCGGTTATTTCCGACCGGCGTTCGGCGAGGCGCTCAAGCCGCTCGGCGACGGCTTCATCAAGCTCATCAAAATGATGATCGCGCCGATCATTTTCTGCACCGTCGTCCACGGCATCGCGTCGATGAGCGATTTGAAAAAACTCGGGCGCCTGGGGATGAAGACGCTGCTCTATTTCGAGGTCGTCTCGACCGTCGCACTGGTCATCGGCCTCATCGTCGTGAACGTGCTCCAGCCCGGCGTGGGCTTTCACCACAGCGCCAGCGCGGGAGATGTCGCGACCGCGCAAACTTTCGCCTCGAAGGCGCACACGCTGAGCACCGTGGAGTTCCTGCTGAACATCATTCCGACGACCTTCTTCGACGCGTTCGCGTCCGGCGATTTGCTGCCCGTGCTGCTCGTCTCCATCCTCACCGGCTTCGCGATTTCCGGCATGGGTGCGCACGCCGCGCCCGTGCTGCGTGCGGTCACGTTCGGCTCGGAGATTTTCTTCAAAATCCTCAGCTTCGTCGTCCGCCTCGCACCGCTCGGCGCACTCGGCGCGATGGCCTTCACCGTCGGCAAATACGGCTTCGGCTCGCTCGCCAATCTGTTCGCGCTGATGGCCGGCTTTTACCTCACGGCGATCATTTTTGTCCTCATCGTGCTCGGCTCCATCGCGCGCGTCGCGGGCTTCTCGATCCTGCGTTTTCTCGCGTACATCAAAGACGAACTCATCCTCGTCCTCGGCACCAGTTCCAGCGAGACGGCGCTGCCCGGCATCATGCAAAAACTGCGCCGCCTCGGCTGCGCGGAATCGACCGTCGGCCTCGTCATCCCGACCGGCTACAGCTTCAATCTCGACGGCACGAACATCTACATGGCCATGGCCGCGATCTTCCTCGCGCAAGCCACAAACGCGCACCTCGACCTGCACCACCAGATCACGCTCCTGCTCGTCGCCATGATCTCCTCGAAAGGCGCGAGCGGCGTGACCGGCGCGGGCTTTGTCGCGCTCGCCGCCACGCTCGCCGTCGTCCCCGGCATCCCCGTGGAAAGCCTCGCGCTCCTTGTCGGCATCGACCGCTTCATGAGCGAATGCCGTTCGATCACCAATCTCATCGGCAACGGCGTCGCGACCGTCGTCATCAGCCGCTGGGAAAACGAAATCACGCCCACGCAGCTCCGGGCGGCACTTGCGGCCCCGCGGACGATTTGAAAACGCAGAGACGCAGAGGCGCAGAGACGGAGGAAGACAAATGACGCGGTTCGGAAAAATTTCTGCGCCCTCCGCGTCTCTGCGTCTCTGCGTTTTCAAAAA
>JANXSB010000013.1 GCA_025352865.1 Chthoniobacter sp.
TGCGCCTCGATTTTCGGCGGATCGCCGGCGCCAAACTCCACGACCGCCGGCCCGATGCCGACCTTGTCGCCCGGTCGCAGCGTGAACGCCGCGGTGAGTTTTTCGCCATTCACCGTCGTCCCCCGCACGCTCCCGAGATCCTCCACGAGACAGTTTTTTCCATCCCAGGTGAACCGGCAGTGCTGCCGCGAAATCTCGACATGCTTCAGCGAAAAATCCGCCTCCGACGAGCGCCCCACCGTGCAAGTGCCCGCCTTCAGTTCGAAGACTTTCGGCGGCAGGCCCGCGGTGACGGCTAGATAAGGCATGGGAGTTCGGTGTGGGGACGAATCGCTGTATGAAATGCCCCGCGCGAATCGGCAATCGCAAACCGTTTGAGCGAGGCTCGGCGGTGTGCGCCTTTACAAATCCACGGCCATTCGGGAGCGTTCCCGGCATGCGCTGCCTCCCTCTTTTTCTCATCGTCGGCCTCGGCTCGATTTTCGCGCGGGCCGAGGAAAAGCCGAACCCCGTCATGGCTTCCGCGCAGCAGCGCATCGCCGCTTTTCATGCTGGGGAAAAACCGTCCGGCGCGGTGCTGCGGCTCGTCTATTTCCATGCGGCGGATCGCGAGCCGCTGCCCGACTACGCGGCGCGGCTGGACCGGATCATGACCGACATCAGCGGCTTTTATCGCGACGGTTTGCAGCAGCGTTTCGCGGTGAAAAACGGCGGTCTTCCGCTGGAACGCAAAGACGGGAAGCTGGTCATTCACATGGTTCGCGGCGAGCACCCGGCGGATCATTACGAGCACACCTCCGGCGACGAGACATGGGCCGAAGTGCGCAAGGCGCTCGCTGGAAAATTCGATCCCGACCGCGAGCATGTGCTCATCCTCTACGGGCTGTGCCGTCGCGAGCCCGACGGAAAATTCGTTTTCGACGCGCCGTACTACGGCGCGACGTGGAGCGATCAGCGGCGCGGGCTGTGCCATGCGGCGGATTGCGACGTGCTCGATCCGCTGCTGCTCACGGCCAAGGACAAGCCGATGGTTTTCAAAGAGCACTACTACGAGCGGATGGAGATGACGCTGGCGAAGTTCAACTCGTGGTATCTCGGCGGCATCGCGCACGAACTCGGTCACGGCCTCGGCTTTCCCCACGACAATGGCGGCCCCGGCGAAGCGCCCGGCGTCTCGCTGATGGGCGGTGGAAATCTGCACTACCGCGAAACGCTGTGGGGCGGGCGCGAGCCGGCGTATCTCTCGCTCGCCACGGCGCTGCGTTTCGCGGCGCATCCGCTCGTCACGCAGTCCGACAAAGCCCGCTGGCAGACGGCGGATGCGACTTTTGAAAACCTCAGCGCTTCGGCGGAAAAGGGCACGCTGCGGCTGTCGGGTCGCGTCCGCGCTTCGGTGCCGCCGTGCGCCATCATCGCCGCCGCGCTGCCGGTGACGGCGCGCACGGATCACGGGGCGATGACGTTTTGCGCGGCGGTCGGCGATGACGAGAAATTTTCCGTCGAGCTGACGAACCTCAATGATCCGAAATGGCAGATCACGCTCGGCTGTCTCCTCGTGAATGGTGCGGAAACGCGCATGCAGTTCACAGTCCGCTGCAACGAGCGCGGCGAACCCATCGTGGATGAACTCGCTGCCGACTGGGCCAGCAACACCGCCGAGCAGGCGTTCATGCGCGATCCTGAGCAGGCCGCGAAATTGCTGACCGATGCCGCCATCGCCGCCGCGCCGAATGATGAGGTGCGCCGCCGCCTGCGCCTACTGCGCGCGATGCAAAAACCGGAGCCTGAGCCGGTGGATCTCACGACCGCAAAAGCCGCGCGCGTTTTCCTCTCCGATGCCCGCTGGACCAAGGCGGAGGTTGGCTGGGGCAAGATCGCGAGGAATCGGTTTTGGTTCAATCAAGGCCAGTGGGAGGGTGCGTTTCTCAAGCTCGACGGGCAGGTTTTTGACAAGGGCCTCTACGCGCACTCGAAGTCCGAGTTTGTCTTCTCGCTGGGGGGAAGCTGGAAGACTTTTTCCGCGACCGTCGGGCTCCGCGACGGGGCTGCGAATCAAGGTTCCGCCGTCTTCACCGTCACCGGCGACGGCAAGGAATTGTTCCGCTCAAAAATGCTCCGCGTCGGGGAGAAAGAGACGCTCCACCTCGATCTCGCCGACGTGCAGCAGCTCGAACTCCATGCTGATGGCGGCGAAGGTCATAACCACAATTCGTGGGCGATCTGGGCCGATCCCGTGGTCGAAAAATAAACTCAGGGCAGCACCGCCCAGATCTCGACGATGCGGTTCTTCTCGAGGTTGTGCGTGTCGAGGAGTTTCGAGCCGCCCATGCCGACGGTGTGCATGACATTGATGACGTCGCATTTGTCGCGCATCGCCTTGAGCACGGTGTCCGCGCGGGTTTGCGAGACGGCGATGTTTTTCTGCGCGTCGCCCTTCGGATCGGCGTAGCCGAGGATGACGAAGACCGCCGTGGGATCGCCGCGCAGTTTGGTCAGGTCGGGCTTTTCCAGCTCGGTCTTCAGCTTCGCGATGTCCCCGGCGCTGAGGTCGGTTTTGCCCGAGCCAAATGGAATGGTCAGCACGATGCCCATGCTGCGCGCGCGTTCGACCGCGCCGTAGAGCTTGTCCTTGTTCGGATTGGAAACCTTGGGCATCAGGTCCACGCGTTTCAGCACCTCGGCTTTCACGGACTTGTTTTCCTTTTTGGAAACGTCGAGGTCGATCTTTGCCGGGGCCACCATCTCCGGCGGCGGCTCGGCGGCGGGTGCGGTCGAGGCCGGGTCCGTGCCTGTGTCGGGCGGCCCGTCGTCCACGGGTTTCGGCGCGGGCGTGGCGTCGTGGCTTTTGTGCGGCGCGATGAGGCCGCGCGTTTTTGGGAAGGCAAAAAGCGCGCCGATGCCGATGACGCCGACACCGCCGAGCACGGCGAGATAGCGCATCCACATCGCCGAGGGCGGCTTCACCTCGGTCAGCGGCTTGCCGCATTCCGCGCAGATGAAAGGCTGGCCGTCTTCGACTTCCGTTTCCTCGCCGCGGTAGGCGAGGAGGCAACCTGCTTGGTTCTGGCATTTTCCAAATCGGGACATGGCTGCGGTTATAGGCCGGGCGCTTCGCGAGCCGCGAGGAAATTTTCCGCCATCCACGCCGCGAGGTCGGGTGAAAGCGGCGACGCCCACGCGAGGCCGAGCGCGGGCAGGCGCAGCGCGGCGGAGTGGAGCGCGTGGCGCGG
>JANXSB010000101.1 GCA_025352865.1 Chthoniobacter sp.
TTGTTTTTCGTAGCGTGGAGCGCGTGGACGAGCACCTCGGTGGCCTCGAGCGCGGGGAGCACGGCGAGCTGGCGGCGGAGGACGCTGATGCGCTCGAACTCCTGCGGGTGGTAGAGCAGCTCGTCGCGGCGTGTGGCGGACTGGAGGAAATTGATGGCGGGGAAAACGCGCTTGTCGCTGAGGCCGCGGTCG
Organism: Chthoniobacter sp.; assembly: GCA_025352865.1. GTDB lineage: Bacteria > Verrucomicrobiota > Verrucomicrobiia > Chthoniobacterales > Chthoniobacteraceae > Chthoniobacter. The sequence goes on from JANXSB010000101.1 coordinate 193, forward strand.
AGGCGGATCTCCATGTTGCCGGTGCCCTTGTATTCCTCAAAGATGAGGTCGTCCATGCGGCTGTTCGTCTCAATGAGGCAGGTGGCGAGGATGGTGAGGCTGCCGCCTTCCTCGGTGTTGCGCGCGCTGCTGAAAAATTTCTTCGGTTTCACCAGCGCCTTGGAATCGACGCCGCCGGACATGGTGCGGCTGCGTGCACCGCCGCCCTGGAGGTTGTTGTAGCCGCGCGAGAGGCGGGTGATCGAATCCATGAGGATGACGACGTGGCGGCGCAATTCGACGAGGCGTTTCGCGCGCTCGCTTACGAGTTCGGCGATGGTGGTGTGGCGCTGCGGGCTTTCGTCGAAAGTGGAGGAGTAGATTTCGCAAATCACGCTGCGCCGGAAGTCTGTGACTTCCTCCGGGCGCTCATCCACGAGGAGGAGGATGACGTGGGTCTCGGGGGAATTGACGATGATGGATTGCGCGATGTCTTTCAGCAGGATGGTTTTTCCTGTGCGCGGCGGCGCGACGATGAGCCCGCGCTGTCCGCGGCCGAGCGGGGCGATGATGTCGAGGGCGCGACCGGTGATGGAGGTGCTCTTTTGGTTTTCGAGGACGATGCGCTCGGTCGGGTGCAACGCGGTGAGCTGGTCGAATTCCTTCGTCGGTTTCCAGTCATCAGCCGGGATGCCCTCGATGCTGAGCACTTTGTCGAGTGTGAGAAATTTTTCGCGGTCACGCGGCGGGCGGATGCGGGCGCTGAGCCGGTTGCCGTGGCGCAGGCCGAACTGCCGCTCGGCCTGCTGGGGCACAAAAACGTCCTGCGGGAGAGAGCGAAAATTGTAGCACGGCCAGCGGAGGAAGCCGCTGCCCTGCGGGGAAAGTTCGAGCACGCCGTCGGCGAAAATCTCGGTGCCGCGGGCGGCGTAGGCTTTGAGGAGATCGCAGACGAGATGATGCCGGGTGCGGTCGGGATTGATGCGGAGATGCAGCGCCTCGGCGCGGGCGAGGATGGCCGAGAGCGGCTCGGAGTGCAGCTCGTCGATCCAGAGTTGCTGCGGTGGTGCGGAGGGCGCTTCCCGGGGGACGTCAGCCGTCGGTTCGGCGGAGACAGGCGGCGAGGAGTCGGGCCTGTCGTTCGAGACAGGGGAGGGTGGAGTCGTTCCAGATGACATGATGGGCGTGGTTGATTTTCGTCGCGAGATCGAGCTGGGAGGTGATGATTTTTTCGGCCAGTCCGGCGCTCAGGCCGCGCTGTTCCGCGAGCCGCCGCCGCTGCGTGGCCGAAGGGCAGGCGACGACGACGATCCGGTCGAAGCTTGCTTCGGCCTGCGTCTCAAAGAGCAGCGGGATGTCCACGACGAACCAGCCGCCCTCGCGGGCGACCTGCGGGGCGCGTGCGATCCAGCGCGACCGGATGGCCGGGTGCAGGATGCGCTCAAGCTGCCGCCGTTTCGATTCATCGTCGAAAACGAGCGCACGCAGCCTGGTGCGGTCGGGATTTCCTTCTGCGTCACAAATGGCATTGCCAAAAGTCTCCGCGACCGCCTGACGGATCGCGGCATCATGGGCCAGCAACTCGTGCGCAGTCTGATCGGCGTCGAAAAGTTCGGCGGGAAGATGGCGCAGGAGCAGGCCGGTGAACGACGATTTCCCGGTGGCAATTCCGCCGGTGACGCCGAGGACGGGCACAGCCCTATTTTGAGAACAGCGGGAGATCGGAGACTCCGAGATCCGGCGGAGCCAGTGTCTCGATGACTTCCTCCTTCTCCTCGTCAAATCGCACCGGGTCGCCGTCGGGTTTCATCAGGCGGGCGGAGACGAAGATGACGAGATTGCGCTTCAAGTGCTGATCGACGCTGGAGCGGAAGAGACGGCCGATGATCGGAATGTCGCCGATGATCGGGATCTTGTCCTCGACCTTCTGCACATCCTCGCGCATCAGTCCGCCGAGGACGACGGTATTGCCGTCATAGACGCTCACGCTGGTGGTGACTTTGCGGGTGCTGAAGATCGGCTGGTTGATGACGTTGGGCGTGATGACGTTGACGACCGACTGGCCGAGGGCGTTGGTCGAACTGGTCTGAATCGGGCTGCCGTAGTTGATGAATCCTTCAAACTCGACGACCTGCGGGACGAGGTTGAGGTCGATGGTGTATTCATCCGGGCCGACGACGGGTTCGACTTCGAGGGTGACGCCGGTATTGCGCACTTCAAAGGCGGTCGGGGTGGTCGGGGTGACCGGGAAACTGCCCGTACTGCTGCTGTTGGTGAGGAGTCCGGTGAGCGGGTTGACGATGAGGCCGCCGCCGCCGCCGAAAGTGCCGCCGACGTTCTGCGGGATTTGCGGCGGATCGAACTCGGTCGGGTATTTGAATTCGCGAATGACTTCGATGACCGCCCGCTGACCGCTCTTGGTCGTGACGCGCGGTGCGGAGAGGAGATCGACGCCCTTTTTCTGGTTGAGCGCGCGGATCACCATTTGGAACTGAGGATCGGTGAAGACGCCCGAGAGCGCCCCGAGGGCCGGTGCGAGTTTGGTGGCTCCGGAAGATCCGAAGAGCAGGGCATCAATGGCATTGGCACTGATGGCCACCTGGCCGGAGCGGTTTGCCGCGGTGATGGGGTTGGTGGCGACGGGTGTGCCGCCCGGTCCGATAAATGGAAAGTCGGACGCGTTGGTCGCAGATGCAGTCCCGGAGGTTCCACCGCTGAAGAAGACATTCTTCGTGGCGGGGGTGTTGGCCGCCCCGAGCAGCCAGTCGAAGCTGAGTTCCTTGAGATTGCTTTGGGAGATTTCGACAAATTTCGCCTCGATCTCGACCTGCTTCGGACCGCCGCCGGGGCCGGAATTGATGATCGTTTCGATCAAATCCAACTGATCCTGGGTATTGCGGACGATCAGACGGCTGCTGCTGACGATGTAAATTGCCGAAGCGTTCGGGTTGTTGAATTGCACGCCATTGGAAATGAGCCAGTTTTTCGCCGACTCGCGGTCAGCGATCCCTGATCCGCCTTTCGTAACATCGGTCGCGCCGCCGCCGCCCTTGGCGGCACCGAAGGCGGGCGCGGCCAGCGCGCCGCCGCCAGCTTCTCCTCCGGATGGAGAGCGCGGAATCAAGTCCGGGCGAACTTTCCATTCCTTGGTGACGACGGTATCGGTATTCATGGTCTGAGGCACGATGGACACCGCATATGGCTCGACCTTGAATTTGAGATTCGCGAGACCGGTCACATACTTCAGTGCCTCGATCATCGGGATGCTCGACAGTGAAACCGTGATCCGGGCATCCGCGGGATTGCCGAGCGAGACCGGAGCCACTGCCGCCGCCGGGGCGGGAGCCGCGTCAAGGCCAGGAATGGCCGACACCGGCGGAGCACCGCCGGCTTCGGGTGCCGACACCGGGCCTCCTCCTTCGAGCTTGAGCACGATGTTGACGCCCGTCTTCGGGTCGTCGGGATCGAGTTCGATGCTCTTCCTCTTCAAATAGTCCACCGCCTCACGAATGGTGGCTTCCTTGAATTCCAACTTCGGGATGATGATCCGCTCCAGTTTGCGCTGAATCTTGGCGATGTTGCCGGGATCCCTGGACGGTTCCACAATGACTCCGAGCGAAGGATCGACATTGAAACGCCGCACCGGCACCGCCCACGCCTTGTCGGTCTGCTCGATCGCATTGGCGCGGGTGTGATTGTAAGCCACCATGTCGAAGTCGCTCTTTGCGCGGGAGATCTTCTCCTCAAAGGCGCGGGCCGCTTTGTTGTAATGGTCGATGTTGAGAATCTGCTCGCAGCGCTTGAGGGCGAAGTCATAGCGCCCGGTGTCGTAGAAACCCTGGGCCTCGACGAAGAGCTGCTTAACTTTTTCGACGTTGCCGCGGAACTGCGGCCCGATGGTGTGGTTGTAATACGTCGGGTCTTCGAGGTGCGAGAGGATGACGATGGCGTCCCTGCAGCGCGGATCGTAGCGATCGTCGGTGACAACGCGCAGCGTGTTCTCGGCATCGGCGTAGCGGCCTTCGGTGATCCGCTGCTCGGCGAGTTTGCAACTGGCAGCGCAGAAGCCCCGCAGCGCGCGATTGTAGCTGCGCTGGGTGAGATAGGCATTCGGAATGAGGTCGCAGGCGTTTTTGTAGTAAGCGGTGGCTTTCTCGTAGTCCCGGATTTTCATCGCCCGGTCGCCGTTTTCGATCATCTGCGCGCCTCGGTTCTCGTAATCCGCGCGGCGGCTTTTTTCATTTTCCGCGGTGCTTTCGACGCTGGCGGCAAAGGCGAGGGACGGGGTGATGATCATCGAGGCGACCAGCAGTGAGGAGATCGTGGTGGCGAGTGGGGGTTTGGTCATGGGTGCGTTATTTTTGTTGGGAATAATAAGGTAAAATTTTTGCGACCGGCTTGCTGGCCGCAGCTTGGGATCCTGGGGATGAACGAACGGGAGCGCGGCTTATTTTTTGAGGCGCGGATCAGGAAGGATTTCGACCTGTTTCCCGTCGGGCGTCTGTATTAGGGCCTTGCCCTCCTGGCTGTCAACGAGTTTGTAAATTTCGGTGATGTTTGGCTTCAGCCGGAATTCTCCGCGCTTTTTCACCGTGAATTCGATGGGCGGATTCGTCCACTCGTAGATGAAGCGCATGAAGAAATCCGGCGAGTCGGTCACACGGCCTTGGATGAGGATGACTTTTTCGTCAGTTTCCACATTGACGACGGTGAGTTCGGAGACGTCTTCCTCCTCGTCGGTTTTTGGGTTGTGCTGGGTCTTGTATTCAAACTTCTCCAGCTTGAATCTCGTGTTCGTCACCTTCTCACCGATCTTCAGAAACTCGCTCGGCTGCCTGAGATCCATGGTGTTGATCTGGAAGGCGAACTTGTCGATTTTGTCTTTTTTCGGATCGCCATCGTAGGCGTTGAAGAGGAGCCGGAAGGGAACGCGGATGAACTGTTTGACGAAAAGTTTTGTGTGGTAAGCCGGATGCGATTCCTTGTTGTTCGGATCAGTTGAGCTTGTTCCGGGAGCCTTGATGTCGGCTCCTCTCCACTCGTCTTCATTGTTGAACCCGTCTTTGTCTGGATCTTGAGTGGGAACCGCGGGATCGAGCAGCGGCAGGTTGCGTTCGATGAACCATTCATTGGGAATCGGCGCGTTGGTCAGGGTGTCAGTGTAGAAGGATTCCTGGTTGGTCTTAATCGGCAGACCGGTTTCTTTCGCGATGACGTAGCGATCGGCCACAAACAGCGCACCATATTTTCTTTCAGGGGCACCTTTCCTCGGCTGGCGGGAGTTCGGTTCGTCCCACTGCGGCGAAGCCTCGAGGGTTTTCTTGGCTTCCTCGATGGGAACGAGGACGAGCGGCGGCACTTTGTCGCGCACGGCGGCGGTGGCGGTGGTGGCGGAAAAGCCTGCGCCAAAACTCAGCGCGCGCAGGATGAGCAAGACGGAAAAAATGAGCAGTGCGAGCGCGAGGATGGCGAGCGCGAACTGGTCGTAATGTTTCTTGATCCAGTCCATAGGCTATTTCGAGGGAGCGGCGGCGGCAGGTTCCGCAAAATCGACAATGTCGATGACCATTGTGACTTCGAGTTGTTCATCGCCGACGATGTATTGGGAGGGACCAGTTGAAGCGGGAGGAGTCGGCGGGTTTGGCGTTGGCGTGCCAGGCACTGGCGGGTTGGTGGAAGGCGTCGGAGCCGGGGCTGGCGGCGGCACATTCACCACGCGCGGCGGGCCTTTGTCGTTCTGGCTTTTGATTCTGACGATGCGCGGGATGTAATACTGCGGGGCCTTTGGGCCGGTGATGGCATTCAAGACGGCAGCGAAAGCGGGCGGACGGCAGACCATCGAGAGTTCAAAGGAGTGGGTCGAAACCAGTGCCTTGCCCTTCTTGTCTCCTTTCTTTCCGGATTCCTCGGGAAGCGGGTCGCGTTTCATCGGTTTCAGTTCCGCGACATGGTTGTCGAAAAGCTGGTTCAGCACCCATTCGATGGCCTTTAGCTCACGGCCCAGCGGACCTGCTGCTTCCGGTGTCGGCGGGCGCGTTTCATAACTGTCCGCACCGAGAAAAAACTTGTCCGGGAGATGCGTGCCGCCTTGCGCAGCGTGGTCGAGCACGGCGGTCTTGGTCGCCTTGAGCTTGTCCTGAAACTCCTCGGGCGTCATTGGCACCAGCGGAAAGGATTTGGCCGCGAGCGAGGTTTGAAATGCGGCGATGACTTCGACCGCGTCTTTCTTTTGCGCGACGAGCGCGTCGAGGTTTTTCTGGTTCGGCGACAGCGGCAGATTTTGCAGGCGGCCGAGTTCGCTCGCCAGACCATTGTAACGCGTGGCGGCCTCGTCGGCCCCGCCCATGGCCGCCAAGAGCAGATAGCCCAGCGTGCCGAGGCCGGCGAGCATCACGGCAAAAAAACCGGTGAGGAATTTGTTCTCTTTGATCCAGTTCATTTTTGGCTGGTGGGGAGGCTGATCGGATTTTTCAAAATGAGCGGGATCTCATAGTCAAATGCCCACTCGGATTCGTTGGGCAGGTTCCGCTTAAAGTTGGGGCTTTCCTTGTCCACGGTGTAGAGCTCGGATTCGGCGAGTTTGTTCACGAAGTCGTCCACGACCGAAGCCGGGTTGGGGCGCTCGTTGAAAAGGTAAAGTCCTTTCAACGTCAGGACGGTGCCGCCTTTGGCTCCGCCCTTGCCTTTGCCGCCGGTTGCAGGTTTGGCCTCGGTGTCTTCCTTGGCGGGGCCCAGATTTCGGGCATCGAAGGAAGTCACCCAGATCAGGTCTTTCGGCAGGCGCGCATTGATGTCCCCGATGACTTTCACCCAGTAGCTGCGCTCCTCCACGGCGGTGAGCAGCGGGGCGGCGGTTTCCTGCTGCGCCTTGATGTCGGCCCGCGCGTCGTTCATCCGTTTCTCGAAACTCTTCAAGGAATCGACCTGCGGGCTGAGCCGCTCACTGACCTGATTGGTGACCGCCGCCGCGCGATCGAAGTAAAGCCACCAGCCGGCCAGCGCGAGGAGCGTGCAGACGCCGGCGAGGATGATGTAGGGCCGACGCTCGGCGAGCTGGTGGCGCTTGACCACGCGCACCGGGCGCAGGTTCAGCTCCATCGGGCAATTGCTCGTGCCGCGCAGGGCGAGGCCCACGAGTTCGCCCATGCGGTGCGCATTTCGGCCGATCTCCTCGAGATTCAGGCCGCTGCCGACGGTGACGTTGCGGAGCGGGTTGAAGAACTCGACGGGGAGCTGGAATTTCTCGTGAAAGAATTCCCGCATGTAGGGCAGCGTGACGCTGCCGCCGCTGAGATAGACGCGCTGCGGCTGAGCGCCGCCCTGCTGCGCGCGGTAAAAGCTGATCGACCGCGCGATTTCCGCATGCAGGCGGGTCATCGAGTTGCGGATCATTTTCGAGACACGCGCGACATCCGGGTCTTCGGGTTCGGCGTAGGCACCGCCGAGGCTCACGAAACCGTCGCGCTTTTTCCGCTCTTCCGAGGCCCCGAAAGGCTCGTTGAAATCCCGCGCAATGGCCTGGGTAATGGCGGCCCCGCCGTTGGGGATCGAGCGGCTGAAAACCTTGTGCGACTCGATGAAGATGAGGTTCGTGGTGCGTGCGCCGATGTCGATGATCAGCGAGCAGCCATCCACGTCGGCGTAGTTGTAGCGGTAGGCGTTGTAGAGCGCCATCGGGGCGACATCGACGATGGTGGTCTGGAGGTTGGCGTCCTCGACGGCGGCGTTGATGTCATCGAGCAGGTCGGACTTGATCGCGACGATGACGACCTCGACCTGGGAGGGATCGCCGCTATCGACGAGTTGGTAGTCCCAGACGACTTCGTCGATCGGGTAGGGGACGTTTTGCTGCGCCTCGAAGGTGACGATCTGATCGACCTGCTCTTCGCCGACCGAGGGCAGTTTGACGAAGCGCGTGAAGACGGATTGCGCGGAGACCGCGTAGTTGATCTTCGCTTTTTTCAGGCCGGCTCCCTGCACCATCTCGTCGAGGACGAGCTTGGCCTGCGCGAGGCGGGTCGAGTCGGCGGCGGGGTCGGCGAGCAGTTCGCGCGTCTGGTGGGAAGCGAGGACGAGCCCTCCGTTCTGTCCGGTTTTGAATTCGGCGAGTCCGATGGTCTGGTTGCCCAGACTGAGGCTGAGGATGCGGGTGGGTGCGGCCATGAAAGCTCCAGCGTCTGTCGCTTACTTCGCGGTCTTGATGGCTTCGTAGCGGTCGAAGTAGAGCGGCGCAAAGGGAGTCTCACTTTTGTTCAGAATCAAACCGGTGAGTTTCGGGCCGTTGGGAATCGCCACGTTCTTGACCGCCGTCTGGTCAAAAATCTGGCCTTGTTTCGAGGCGACGACCCACACGTTCTGCACATTGCTCACCGTGACGGTCTTGCCGCCGGTCAGTTTTTCGAGGGTGCGCGGGGAGATATACATGACGGAGTAGTGCTCCCGGCCTTTCGGGATATTGACGTGCGTGACCTGGCCATCGAGCAGCCGGCCCTCAAACTGGATCGTGTACTGAAAAGTCATCTCGTCGATCTCCTCCGCCTTCGTCTCAAACTCGACCTCGATCTCCAGCCACTCGCCGGTCTTCGAGCGTTTTTCGGGGCCGGATTTGATTGTGAAATCCGGCGTCTTGACGATCTCCGGCTTGACCTTGCCGAGCTTGATCGCGCCGGGGCCGATGGGCACCTGGGCCGCGGCATGGAGGGCGAAACCGAGGACGGCACAGACGGAGAGGGAAAGGATTTTCATGGGAGGTTTTTCTTAGGGATTTTCGGGTCGGCGGGGGCGGACAGTTCTTGTTGTTGATTTGACCGGGGATGGGAAGGAAAAAATCGCGGGCGGCTGCAAATCCTTATTTCATGCGGGTTCGGAAGTAATCAATCGTTTTTCTGATTCCTTCGTCAAAGTCCACGCGCGGCTCCCATCCGAGCACGCTTTTCGCCCGCGCGATGTCCGGCTGGCGCACTTTCGGATCGTCCACCGGCAGCGGGCGGAATTCCATTTTCGCCGTCGTCCCGGTGATGCGGATGATCTCCTCGGCGAACTGCTTGATGGTCATCTCGCGCGGATTGCCGATGTTCACGGGCTCGTGGAAATCCGATCGCGACAGTCGGAAAATTCCGTCGATCAAATCCGTGCAATAGCAGAATGAGCGCGTCTGCGAGCCGTCGCCGAAAATCGTCAGCGGCTCATTTGTCAGCGCCTGGCCGATGAAGGCGGGCACCACACGCCCGTCCCGCAGGCGCATGCGCGGGCCGTAGGTATTGAAGATGCGGACGATGTGCGTGTTGAGTTTGTGAAAGCGGTGGTAAGCCATCGTCATCGCTTCGGCGAAGCGTTTCGCCTCATCGTAAACGCCGCGCGGCCCGATGGGGTTCACGTTGCCCCAGTAGTCCTCGCGCTGCGGATGCACGAGCGGATCGCCATAGCACTCGCTCGTGCTCGCGAGCAGGAACGCCGCGCCTTTGTCCTTCGCCAGACCGAGCGCGTTGTGCGTGCCGAGCGAGCCGACTTTGAGCGTGGGGATCGGATGTTCGAGATAGTCGATGGGCGACGCGGGTGAGGCGAAGTGGAAAATGAAATCCACGTCGTCCGGCAGGAAGATGAAGTTCGAGACGTCGTGCTTGATGAGGCGGTAGTTCGCGTTGCCTGCGAGGTGCTCGATGTTCGCCGTCGAGCCGGTGAGAAAGTTGTCGATGGCGATGACGCGGTGGCCTTCCACGAGCAGCCGGTCGGTGAGATGCGAGCCGAGAAAACCCGCGCCGCCCGTGACGACGGAGATCGGCGAAGAGGGCGAGCGTTTGAACATGGGCGCGGAATGTGGACGGGGGTTGGCGGCTTGTCCAATGCTGCGCTACGTGAAATCGCAAATCGCCCCGACGTGCGCCGCCGAACCGTCGCGCAGCCAGCCGTCGAGCTGCGCCTGCTCCTTGAGCTGCTGCCCGCGCAGCCGCGGCACGACGAGAAACTGGCTGGCGATTTCCGGCAGCGCCGTGAGATCGCCCCACAGCTTCTCGAATTGCGCGACGGGAAAAATATCCTCCTGCCCGTGGCCCCAGCGCTTCTTCACGTCCTTGAGCGTGATGTAAGTCGGCACCTTCGCCGCCAGCGCCCGGATCGCCGCCGTCACACGCGGCTCATCGTCGAGTTCGCCGCGTGTCAGGCCGAAAGCGGTGAGCAGTCCGTCGATGTCGATCCAGGTCGTGAGCGTGTTGTAATAGGTCAGCCCGAATTCCAATTCCTCGCGCGGTACCGCCAGCCCCTCCACGAGCCGCACGCGCCCGTCCACCCGCGCCAGCCCGCCACCGCGGTCTTCCAGCCGCCGCGTGATGACCTCGAAGCTGAGCGTCGCGCCGCTTTCGAGATGCTGCCCGAGCAAGGCGGGATCAAGGTTTGCGCCCACCGTGTCGATATTGTGCAGCAGCAGCGTGCGGAGCTGCGGGCGCTCGCGGAGCAGCGCCGCGAGGGTGCCGTTGCGGAGCAGATTCGGCACTTCGTAAAAATGGCCGACCGGGTGCAGGCATTGCAGCGGGAGATTGTCGCGGTAGTCCGTCGCCTCGCCCGCCGCCTCCGCCCAGCGCAGCAGCGCGGCGCGCAGCGAGTCGCGGACTTTCTGCTGCTGCTCGTCGAGCACCTGCTGCGGCATCTCCTCCCACGCGAAGCGCAAATCCCGCGCCGTCGGCACGAACCGCAGCCCCACGCTCTTGCCCCGCGAGAGCAGCAGCGGCCCGTCGTAACCGTAGTTTTTCCGCGCCGCCAAGACCGCCGAGATGGGCTCGTGCGTGAGATAGCTCGTGGTGAAAATGTGCGGCACCGCCGTGCCTGCGAGCCGCGCGATGTGCCGGGACTTCGCCAGATGCGTTTCCAGAAAAGTGCGGTGCCGCCCGGCGAGCTTGCTAAACGGATGCAGCGACTTCACCACGCCCGCGCCCTGCGTCCACCGGCTCGCCGCGCCCGCCGCGAGCGTCACCACCGCCGCCTCGCCGCGGCGAAGCGCATCCAGGCCGCGCTCGGTGCGCGCGTCCCGTGTGCGGCAATCCACCACATCCTCCGCCCGCACGTCCTCGATGACCGTGTTCGCCGGCAAACGGTTTTGCGCGAGGCCGATCCGGCCTGCTTTCATGTCGCCGCGGATTTGCGCGTGGGTCTCGGGGTCGAAGCCGTTTTCCACGAGCAGTTCGTCGAGCGACTGCGCGCCCGCTTTGTCGTCGCGGCCGCGCGGGAGCAGCGCGTCGAAGAGTTCCTGCACGACGCCGCGCAGCTCCGGCTGCGTGCGGCAGGCGGCGGCGAATTTGTCCAGTTCGGCGCGATCCAGCGCAGGCAGCGACTTCGGATCGAGCCGGAGCAGCGCAGGCGCGCGGAGCAGGTAGTAGCCCTTCGGCATCAGCGCGGTCGAGCCGGGCAGGAGGTCGGCAAAGGTGCCGCTTTCATTGATGCGAAAATCATAGACCACCGGCTCCATCGCGAAGGGCAGCGACGCCGCGAGTTCCTTTTTCGTCGCGCGCATAATTGCGCCGAGCCGCTCCTGCGCCTCCGCCTTGCGCGCCGGCGCAAACATGAATCCCATTCCGCCGCCGCTCATCCCGCCGAGCATCCAGAAGCCGTAAAACTCCGCGCCAAACTCCGCGCGCACCTGCTCGATAAGCCGCTCGGTGTAGTGCGTCGAAGCCCACGGAATGATCGTCTGAATCGGCCCGTCGAAATTGCGCGTCGTCGCCGCGCCGACTTTCGCGATGTCGCCGTCGCGTAGCGCGTCCAGGATTTCGTCGAGAAAGCCCAGCGCCTCCTGTCGTCCGCGCCACTCGGCGGCGGAACGCAGCAGATATTTCTCCGTCACCATTTCCAAAATCGGCCCCACGTTTTGCGCCATGCCACCATGCACCACGACGAGCGAATCCTGCAACGCCTGCCGCGCGGAATCAGGAATCTCGTCGCGCGTGAAAACATGATGCTGCGGCATCAGCCGCCCGCGCGAAACGCCGTGC